>JAESSZ010000978.1 GCA_016763875.1 Nannocystaceae bacterium | reverse complement strand
GATCCGGCGTCTGTGGCTCAAGGGCGACAGGGCCGGAACTTCTGACATCTTCGCCGAGGCTTTGCCCGGCTATCCCGATGGGATCTCGCGAGGTCCACGGGGCACGTTCTGGGTGGCATTGTTCACCCTTCGGAATTCGACCGCCGACGCTCTGGCGGCCAGCCCGTTCCTGACGCGGCTCGTTTGGCGTCTGCCGACATTCTTGCTGCCCAAGCCCCAGTCATACGGGCTTGTCGTCGAGTTTGACGCGTCCGGCAATCCGTTGCGCTCGTTTCACGACGAAACCGGCGCCCACCTCACCGCGATCACGTCGGTGGAGGAGGTTGCCGGTTCGCTGTACCTCGGCACGCTGCACGCCTCCCAGATTGGGCGTTTGGCGCTGTGAGGCGTACTGGGGTGCTGCTCTACATCAACATGCCCTTGGCCTGCTCGACCGCCTTGGTGAGGTCAGCGTCGGAAGCCTTGGCTTCGATGGTGAACGCGTTGCCGTCGGTGTCGAACTTGACGTTGTCGAGCGTGTCGTCCGAGACGCCCTGGGCCTTAGCAAGTCCCTTGGCCATGCCGTTGAAGAGACCCTCGACCTTCTCCTTGACGGAAGCGGCTTCGTCCGAACTGCCGACGCCGATTGAAGCCTTGACCTCCATCCCGCTGGAAAAGTCGAAGTAGCCGGCGACGTCGGTGGGGGCGGCACCCAGCTGCTCTTTTGCGGCAGTGCCAGCGCCCTCGGGCACCTTACCCGCGAACCAGATGTGCTTGCTCGTGTCGGTTCGCTTGAGTACGTCGGCGAGCCCACCGTCGAACGCCGACTTACCTTCGCCCTTGGCGAGCTTGGAGACCGAGTCGGTCCAGTCCTTGCCCGCGATCACAACCGTGTTGTCGTCGATGACGTAGCCCATGGCGCCGTCGTCCATCTTGAGCACCTTGCCGTCTTCCTCGACTGTCCAAGGCTCTTCTCCGTCGATTTCCTTGAGCTTGCCGTGGGCGCACTCAAGCGTCTCCTTCTTGCCGAGGCCGTCGGCCACGGCGACGAGCGCAATCTTGTCGCCACCGCCCGCGTCAGTCCCGCCGATCGTGATGCTCTGCCACTTGTCCAAGCCCAGACCGCACGCGTCCATGGCGGCCAAGACGTCCTTGCCCTGGGCCTTCACCAGCTCGTGCAGGTGGTCGTTCCACAGCTTGGATTTCTGGATGCCTGCCAGGTCCACGCCGCCAACGATCGTCGCCGCGTCAGGAATCAACTTCGCAGATTTCGCGCCGCCGCCGCTTTTACAGCCGGCGAGACCGACGAGCGAGAACGCGAGGGTGGTGGAGACGGTGAGGCGCACGGCAGTGCGAATGTTGAGCAGCTTCGACACGCTCCCGAGGACGGGCGTGGTTGCGCGAGGTTGCGGCACAAGTTCTGATCGTGCTCAGAACACCTCTCCTCTCCCGGTCTGGGTCCTCCGCTCGGCGTGCGCGGTCGTCGCAGAACGACGCAACGTGCGCGGCCTGTTGGCACGAACCCACCATACCCGATCCGAACAGAGCTATCGATCCTGCCGCGACGCCCGTTCGATTCCGAGTCGCCGCTCGGTTCGCGCGGTTATAACTTGCCACCGCGAGCGGCAAGTCGCTGCTGTATCAGCTGCGCGAGGTTGGCCACGCCTTGGAGCTGCTGCACCTGCGTCATCAGGGCTTGGTTCTGCTGCTGCACGTACGCCAACTGTTGCGCGAGCTGCTCCAGGCGCATCTCTACCCGTTGTTCGAAGGTGCTGTAGTCGGGTGACGAGGACTCTGCGGGCGGTGCAGCACTCGGTTCCGATACCGACGCCATTGCAGGGAGAGGCTCAGCCTCGATCGGCGCGATGACAACCGGTTGGGTACTGCTGACCGGCTGTGGCTCAGGCTCCGCGGGCACCGCTTGCATGCGGCCCGTGACGGCGGGCACGGAGCCGGCCTCGACGTGCGCCATGGTCGAGTCCGGCGGCAAGAAGGTCGCGCGGATTCGATGGCTTGAGAGTACGAACTCCTCGCCTTCGGCAATGCGGTGGTTGCTCGTCTTTTCGTCGTTGAGCAGCACGCCGTTGGTGCTGCCAAGATCGACGATGTAGTAGCCGTCGTCGCGACGTTCGATGGCACAGTGTTGGCGCGAGACGTTGACGTCGATGATGGCCAGATCGCACATCTTGGACACACGACCGATGACGAACCGTTCCTGATTGACCTCTGCGAACTCGCCGTCGATCTCCAAGTAGAGCGGGCCGCTGGCCGTGTTGACAACGTCGGTGTCCGAAGGGCTGTCGACGAGGTCGGTGGGGTCGTCCTCCTCAAGATCGTCGAAGTCCTCGATGAGCTGCATGGAGTCGATCTCTTCGACATCGAGGTCGTCGAGTTCAACGGCGTCGCTCGCTTCCGCTGAGCGGATTTCCGTCTCCACGAAGGGCTTTGCTGCTGCCTCAAGATCAACATCGCCGTCTTCATCGCCGTCTTCGTCGCTGTCCTCATCGTCGAGGTCGAAGTTCAGCGCGGCGGCAATGTCGTCGAGTTGAGACTCGATATCTAGTTCTGGTGCTACCCCATCGACCAGATCCGTCTCGCCCTTTTTTGCCACGGCCTACAGTAGCCCCGCTGAGGCTCGCGACGACAAATCGGGCGCAAATGCATGGCTAGAGACATATGTGCAGGTGTGGGCGTAAACCGGCCCGCGGCGGCCCTGTGGGTGCGAATTGGTCGCTTGAGCCGTGGTACCTACGCCCAGTGATTCGTTCATGGCCGTTCATCCTCGTGGTGTTTCTTGCGTGCGACAAGGGCGACGCCAGTGACGCATCCAAGCAAGGTTCGGACTCGAAGCCGGTCTCGGAAGGGAACGACGACAAACCTGGGGCCTTCACCAAGTATCGACTCAAGTCGATGTCGTCCGAGGCGCGGATGGAACTGCGTCGGCTCACCGACGGCGTAATGGCGGCGGCGTACGGCGCGGAGAGTATCGGTCTCGGCACGATCGATGGCACGGTCGCCGCCCCTGCGTTGCCCGCCTCGGCACCCATGACGCCCGCGCCGGGCTCGTGTTGCAAGCTGCCGAAGGGACTCTGTCCGGTCTCCGCTGAGGCGTGGGCATCACCGGAATGGAAAGCCGTGGCGTTCGAGATGTCCAACCCGCATCGCTACTCCTACGAGCTCGTGGTGAAAGGCGATACGTTCACGGCGAAGGCGGTCGGCGACCTCGACTGCGATGGCAAGTTCAGCACGTTCTCGCTGTCGGGTCGGATTGAGGGCGATGAGATTGTGCTCGACAAAGAACTGACGATCGTCGATCCGCTCGAGTAGCGGTCGCGAGTCACGGTGGTGACACCCGCTGACTCGTCTGATTTACGGTCGGCTAACACAACGATAGCGGTGGTCCGTGGTACGCACCTCCAGCAACTCCGCTCAACGCTGAGGGTTGGCACGTACCCAATGAACACCCAGATACGATCGCTCCTTGGACTTGCGCTCGTTGTCGCCGCTATTGGCGTGGTCCTCACGTCTTGTGCGACGCAATCGCCGGCCGAGGAGGTCGCGGTCGAGGAGGTCGCGGTCGAGGAGGTACCTGCCAAGAAAACACCCCCCGACGAGGTTTCGGCCGAGGCTTCCGCGAGCGCGAGATCACGACGCGGAGGGTCCGGCATGCACAAGAGGAGCGAACTCGTCACGAAGTTCGACGCGGATGCAGACGGACATCTGAATCCGTCGGAACGGGCGTTGGCGAGGGCGTCGATGGCCGAAGAGGAGAGCGCGAAGTCCGATAAGCGCAGACATGGGCCTCGCCGAGGCAAGGGAGCAAAGCAGCTTCAACCACCAGGAAAAGGCATTGCGATCAGCCAGGCGGACGTGAAGTCCTATTCAGGCGAACCGCTGTACGACCCTTCGACCGTCCGGACGCTCTTCCTGGAGTTCGAAAACCCGCTGTGGGAGGAAGAACTCGAGGAGTTCTACCGCTCCGACGTCGAGGTACCCGCGACGCTCATGGTGGATGGCGCGAGCTACCGCAATGTGGGCGTCCATTTTCGAGGCAACTCCTCGTTCATGATGATCCCATCGGGCAGCAAGCGACCTGTGAACCTGTCGATGAATGACATCGAGAAGGGCCAACGACTTTACGGCTACAAGACGCTCAACCTGTTGAACTCGGTGGGCGATCCTACGTTTCTCAGAGCGGTCTTGTATTCGCACATTGCACAGCAGTACCTCGTGGCTCCAAAGGCCAACTACGTGCGGCTCGTGGTCAATGCAGAGGACTGGGGCATCTATATTAGCCAAGAGCAGTTCAACAAGGACTTTACGAGCGAGCACTTCGCGACAAAGAAGGGCGCACGCTGGAAGGTGCCCGGCAGCCCCCACGGGCAGGGCACCTTGGCTTACCTGGGCGATGAGGCCTCGGCCTACAGCACGATCTACACGATCAAGAGCAAGGACCGCCCCGAGTCGTGGGCGAAGCTCGCGCTGCTCTGCAAGGTCTTGAACGAAACGTCCCCCGACCAATTGGAAAAAGCGCTCGAGCCTCTTTTCGATGTTGACGGCGCATTGCGATTCCTCGCGGTGGAGAACGCCCTGATTAACTCCGACGGCTACTGGACTCGTGCCAGCGACTACAATCTTGCGGAGGACAGCGTTGGTCGTATCCACATCGTTCCGTATGACGTGAACGAAGGCTTCACGAGCCCTCACCATGGTCGCGGCGCCGAGCCCGAGGGCGAGAAGTACGGCCTGGATCCCCTTGTTGCGGCCGAAGATGCGAGCAAGCCTCTGATCTCCAAGTTGCTCGCTGTCCCGACCCTACGTGCTCGCTATTTGGGATATGTCCGGGAGATCGCGGACAAATGGCTCGACTGGGAGACGCTCGGCCCATTGGCGGCGATGTACCAGGGGGCGATTTCAGAGGCGGTGAAGGTGGACAACAAGAAACTCTACGCGACGGAGGCCTTCTGAACTGGCGTTGCGGGTGGCGATGGCAGCCTCAAG
>JAESSZ010000977.1 GCA_016763875.1 Nannocystaceae bacterium | reverse complement strand
GCGGCCTGTGCTCGCCTCGGCAATGCGCGTCAATCGGGCGACCTGGGAGCCCCTCCGTCCACCGACGAGGCATCACTGTTCTTGGCGCGCGCGGCCGAACTCTTCGAATCTCGGTGTTCGCACGGGGACGCAAACGGATGCGTGGAGGCGGGAGAGCTCCATCGCGCAGGCTCGGGCGTCAACAAAGACGGCGGGTAACAACGTGGGAAGCGACGCGTTGCTATCACGCGTGTCATGGCAGCTTCGGGTCCCGCGCAAGCTTAGGGAGCGATCGCGGGGCGGACTTCTTCACGGTCGAGGTCGCCCCGCCAACGATCGCAATCCGCTTCCACCGGGCGGAGGCGTAGAGTCACGGGAGATCCGCAGCGACGCCAAGTCACTTGTGAGCTGGTCGGACATCGGGCGAACGCCAGGTTGATCGTCATCGACACAAACTCCCGCTCGAACATCACCCGCGATCGGCGTTGGCCGCAATCGCCTCGGCCAGAAAAGCCGCGACCCCACCCCCGTACTTATCGAGGTTGGCTTCAAAGCGCGCGTCACCGGTGTACATCTGGCCAAGGCCGCGATGCATGGCGAGAGAGCACGGGTAGTAAAACCGGTCGATTTGCAGCCGATGCTCCTCCGCCAGATCCATCGCCGCCGTGTCGCTCGGTTTACCGCCCCCTGTCAGATGCGCTGCGATGCGCACCATGAGGTCGTGCGACTCGGATTTGATCCTTGCCCAGTCCTCGCTCGAGTAGTTTTTCGTCCGACGACTGCTTTCCTTGTAGGCATCTGAGCTGCCCCAGTTTGCCCTGGCTTCGTCCTCGTATCGTTTGGGGTCGAAGCCTTCGAATATGTTGTTTGCGTTCATGGGTTTTTCTCCTCGAAGTGAGTCCAGCGCGGCGTCGACCGCCCGGATCATTGCTTGCGTCTGCCGGGCGTGTGCGGCCAAGCGTGAACGTTGCTCAACCAGCGCGGACTCGGGATCGAAAGCCGGATCGGTGATGATCGCCTTGATCTGCTCGAGCGGCAGCCCGAGTTCGCGGTAAATCAAGATCTGCTGCAGGCGCAGCAGGTCGGTTTCGGTGTACAGCCGGTACCCCGCAGCTGTGCGCTGATGAGGGCACAGCAGGCCGATAGCGTCGTAGTGGTGCAATGCACGTACGGTGACGCCGCTGAGTTCAGCGAGCGCTTTCACCTGATAGCGGTTAGCGGCCATGCACACACGCTACGGCCTCACGCTACGTAGGGGTCAAGCACCTTTTTTTGCTACGGGGCAACGCGGTATGATTCGTCGACCGGGACCACCACATGTCAGCGCCGTCCAACGCCGAGGAAGCACGCGTACTCGCCCTAACGGCGATCAACCACGACCCAGCGGACGACCGCGAATACGCCCTATTCCCCGACGGGGGTGAAGAGCACGAGTTCGGGTGGACCTTCTCGTACAACGCCAAGGCCTTCGTGCAAACGGGCGAGCCGGGCCAACAGGTGCCCGGCTGTGGAACTGTGATCGTGGCGCGCGACGGGACAACCCAGTTCCTCGGAACCCACCGCCCGAGGGAGGTATTGCTGTCCGAGTTCGCATCAAACTGGCGACAACGCCAGGCCGGTCGGTAGCGAGGGACGGGAGGTCTTCTTCGGAGGAGGCGGCGCTGGTGCCTGGACCGACCACGCCCTACTTGCCCGCCGTCAACGTCGCGTAGACGGCTTGGACCCCCGCGTTGTCGCGACATGTGATGCTGCCGGTCATCACGGTGCCCATCGCCGTGCGCAGTCGCGCTCGCGTGGCGTCGTGGCCGTCGATCCACGCGTGCAGCTCTGGCGTTTGCGCAGCCAGTTCCGCGTGGTGCTCGGCGGCAAAGCCCTTCAGCCCAGTCGCGAGGCCGTCGCAATCCTTGGCACTGGCTGTGTGGAGTTCGGCCAGCGCCTCCATGGTCTGGACCAACGCCTCTGCGCGCGTCTCGAGGCTGGGGGGCTCAGGCTCGGGCTCCGACTCAGGCTCGATTGCCGCGGTCTTAGTCACAGGCGTCTGCACAACCGCGGCCTCGGCGGGTGCATCTCGCGGCGAGTCGCCGAGTCCCGCAGCAGGCGCGCGATCGCAACCAACCGCCACACACAATGTCAGCGCAGCAACGGCGAAGGACTTCATGGCGTATCCCCGCTGTCCGCGGGCTTGTCGGTCTCCGCGGGCGCGTCGTCCCGACCCGCGATCGGTGCGAGCGGATCGTCGATCACCCGAGGCGCTTTGCAGCGGCGCCGCACAGCGTGCATGTGCGCGTAGATCTCGTCGAGCCCCGCCTCGGTCCAGACGGCTAGGCCATCGGCGATCTTCGCTTCTTCCCACCGGGCGTAGTCGCGCTGGAACTGCTTGGCCCCTCCACGCTCGTGAGCATATTTTTTTCCGATGCCTTTGTAGATGTCCTCGCGAGGGCCATGGGAGCTACGTCGAAATCCACCGGTCGCACTTCCCTTGTAAAACTGCGCCCGCAAGGCGGTGTGCAGACGGCCCATGCTGCGTTTGGCCGTTGCCCTGCGTGGGTGTCCGAGCTCTTTGACCCGACGATACGCCGTGTACGCGAGCCGCTTGTGCCCCCGAACCGCAAGCAGCTCTCCCAACGCGAAATACACTTCGGCGAGCTCGTCCGCGCCATACACGGTGAGCATGGCCACCAACGCGTCGATGGCGTCGTCCTCGAGTCCGAGTCGTGCGTACAAGCCCCGCGAGCCACGTATCCGCTGCGCCATCGTGGGTTTGACCCCGACGAAGGTCTCCGTCTTGGGCACCTCAGGATCGGCCTTGGCGCGCTGCAAGAACACCACCAGGGCACGGTGGTACTTCTCGCGTCCAAAGTGCGCCTCGGGCTCGATCGCCATGGCGCGATCGATGTGCCGCAACGCATCGTCGTAGGCCCCCGTGAACGTGTACAACGTGCCGAGGTTGGCATGACTCGGGTACGCCTCGGGCGCGACCTCGAGTCGTCGCTTCATCACCGCGTCGGCATCCGGCAAGCGCCCGAGTTTGAGGTACGAGATCCCCTCGGCGTCCAGCCCATCGGTCCAATCGGGCATCCACGCCAACGCAAGATCGAACGCCTCGATACGACGCTCGTGATACGCGTCGGTGTGCTTGGGCCAGTAGCCCAATAGCGCATCGAACACGCAAGGCATCGACTTGGCTTCCGCGTGATACGTCTCGTAGTCCCATCCGCACGCACGCGCTGGAGTCGGGGTGATGGCGGCGAGCGTGAGTGTTACCGACGCGGCGATCGCAACGCGCACAAACGCGGTTGGAAGGGTCACGGGGTCTACAGTAGCCCGTGGTTTTGGGTTAATGAACCTCCGCCGCGAATCCGCGAACGAAATCAACCGACGCATGTTGGTCCCACATCGGTTTTTGGATCCCGGCCGCACCTATTTGTGTTGCAATGAAGAGATGGGGGGAACGACTGGAAAGACTGGTGTGCGATGCCCCCGGGTAGCCGCAGTGATCGCGCTCGGCTGGGCACATCTCGCCTGCCTCACTGGCGACGTCCCGAATGCAGCGCCCGTGACGAGCGGAATGCAGCCGCTCCCTACGACCGGCACGGCATCGGCACAGACCGTCACGCCCCACCTGACATCCACGACGACCGGTCCGGGAACAACGACGACCCCGGGCGACTCGGACACGGGGGGACAGCGACGGCGGTCTACAGTTCTTGGTGGCCCCTGATTCCGAGACCGGCGTGCATGAATGCAACCAGTTCGACGATGACTGCCCTCGCGGGATGAAGTGCGCGCCGTGGGCCAGCGATGGAGGGACCGCCGTTAACGCGACAAAATGTGTGCCCGTTGTCGACGACCCAGACGCGCCGGGCGACGCCTGCACCGCCTTCGAGCGCCCCGCTAGTGGGTTGGACACATGCGACAAGGACTCGATCTGCTGGCGAGTCGACGCCGCCACACTCGAGGGCGTCTGTGTCGCCCACTGTAGCGGCAGTTCGAAGAACCCGACATGCGCCGCGCCCTGTTCGGCTTGCCCGGTCTACTCGCAGGCGACGATCTATCTCTGTCGACATCGCTGCGATCCAGCGGACGATCAGTGTGCAAGCGGAACGGCCTGCCGGACTCGTTACTCTGGACCGTTCGTTTGCCTTGATGACTACGGCGGGTTCGATGCGCCGGCCGGTGCTCCCTGCCCGGACGCACGGTGTAACCCAGGCCACATCTGCGCGGGTCCGGGCGAGTGGCCAACACCACAGTGCGAGGACTC
>JAESSZ010000976.1 GCA_016763875.1 Nannocystaceae bacterium | reverse complement strand
GGCCGTCGGCGTGCACGCCCCACTTTGCGATGGGCGATCTGTGCGGTGCTTGCTCTGGCGGCGTGGACGACCGCGTCGGTGCAAGTCATGGCGGCGAGTACGGACCCCGTCGACGGGGTCGTCGACGCCGCGACACCGGTTGAGGCCAAACCATCCGGTGACGATTCCGAAGGTGCCTCACTGGGAGCCATCATCGCCGGTTGTTTCGGCGTCGTGTTCGGTGCGTTCGTAGCAAGGTGGCAGATCAAGGCGCGTCAGCGTCGCGAGGCGGGCTGACACCGCGCAATACCGCTCTCAGGTCCCGCGATCGCAACGCAATCGCGTGTCGCTATATTGCGGGCGGGGTGCGTGAAGTTGCCGGTGCCGCACGAAGGTTCCCCCCCACCACCTCGAAGCACTGGAGCGCTGTTGTGTGCGTCAACCGCCGGTTCGAGCGGCGCAAACGCAGGCACTCGGTAACAGACCGCGATTTACAGCTTGACCGTGTCGGTCTCGTCGGGACAAAGTAGCGGCATGCGACGCGGTGCCCGTGCCCTTACTTATGTTGCTCTGTTTGCGATTGCGGCCTGTGGCAAGGATGTCGATGATCCAGCCGCGACCTTCACCGCAGGCGACGACGCCTCGATGGCAACGGCAGGCGGCACCGCCGGTAGCTCGTCGTCGACCAGCGACGGCGACGACGACAACGGCAACGACCAAGGCAACGACGACACGACTGGTGCCGCCGACACCATGCCGATGACCACGATGACCACGATGGGCGCCGAATCGACCGGCACGCCGACGACCGGTCCCGTCGACGACGGCATGGACGAAGCGGGCGGCGGTTGTGGCGACGGCGTGGTCAGCCCAGGCGAGCAGTGCGACGGTGCAGACCTCCAGGGCTTCGACTGCAGCAGCCTCGGCCTCGCGGGCGGCACGCTCAGCTGTGATGACGTCACCTGCACGTTCGACACTTCGATGTGCATGTCCAACCCCGGTGGCACAGGCGGCCTGTAGTCGCCGCTCAGGATCAAGTTCCCACGGGGCCCGCCGGCGTTCAGCCTGCGGGCCTTTCCGCGTTCGGGGGTATGCTGCGCTCGGGTTTGCCGATGACGCAGACGATGCGCATCGCGCTGTTAGTGCTCTGCACCTCGGTGTACCTCCTGTTCGCGCCAGGGCGGATTCTGTTTTCGGACGACGAGATCGTCTATCAGACCACCGAGAGTCTCTACGAACGCGGAGACCTGGTCATCGCCGGCATCCCCAAGCGCTCGGGCGAGCCCAAGGGACGTCCCGCGGGGACGTTTGGATGGGCGCCAGGCACGGACGGCAAACGCTACGGCTTCTTCGGGCACGGCCTTTCTGTCGTTGCCCTGCCGATGTACGCATTGGGCAAGACGGCGACGGTCCGCACGCCCGAGACGTGGCGACACGCGATCCGGTCCGACAGTTTTTTCCTCCACCGACGCTCGCGCGCTGCCGACTGGCCACGCATGCTCGTCAGTTTCACGAACTGCTTGGTGACCGCCTTGGCGGTGGGCGTGCTCGCGCAATGGCTACTCGCGCTGGGATACAGCGTGCGGGTCGGCGTCACGGTGGCACTGGCGTACGCCTTCGCCACCTCCGCGTGGGCATACAGCCGCACATTTCTGTCTGAACCGCTAAGTGCCCTGATGCTCCTGAGCGCGGCGTTGGGGGTCACTCGGTTCTTGTCACTCCGCGACGAGCGGCCGACCGCCGCCCGGGCGTGGCTCATCGGTGCCGCCGCCCTCGTGGGTCTATCGGTGCACACCCACGTGCTCAACGTCTTGGCGGTCCCGGCCTATCTCGTGTGGCTCGGACTCGCCCTGCGTTCGAGACAAGAGTTCAATCGGCATCGCACAACAATGGTGCTCGCTCTACTCGCCGGGTCCGTAGGGCTGGCGATGTTGGGCGTCTCCAACCATCTACGATTCGGCAGTCCGTGGGAGACCGGCCGCTTTGCGCACTACAGCCATTTTGTATGGCCCGGGGAGGGGGTACTCGCGATGCTAGTGGCGCCTGGCCGCAGCATCTTCGTCTACTCGCCCGCGCTGCTCCTCGCAGCTCTCGGCGTTCGCGCCCTGGCTCGCAGGCATCGCAGCGTCCTGGCGTTCATCGTCACCATGGTGGCGTTGCGCCGGATTTTCGTCGGCGCCCGCAGCGATTGGTGGGGGGGCTGGGCCATCGGTCCGCGTTTCCTCCTTCCGTTGGTGCCGTTCATGCTCGTGCCGCTCGCCGAGGTACTCAACCACGCCCGGGACGCGAGCCGCCGCGTCCGCCTCGCCATCGCGTTGGCCATGGCCGCCGCCGTCGCGCTGTCGATGCATCTGGCCAGTCACAGCATCTTCGAGCATATGGTCGCCATCTCCCGCGACCGTGAGACCCCGGAGTACCTCGCCATTTCGCACTGGGCTCCCAACGCCTCCCCGATCGCCGGGTTCGTAGGATTGAAGCTCGACACCCTGTCGCTGGGAGCATTGGCACTGTCACGGCACGGGCATAACGGTCTACTGATGGTGTTCGTTGCCCTCGCTGCCCTCGCTGTGCTCGCCGCCGGGGTACTCGGGCTGGGGCTGTGGCGCACCCCGCCGCTAGCCCGAAGTTCCGACTGATGCTAAGCCGCGGCTATGGCCAAAAGCAGCGATGCGAAAGGTCTCACGCCCCGCGCGCAAGACTACCCGCAGTGGTACCAAGATGTGATCCGTGAAGCCGACCTCGCCGAACCGGCGAAGGTCGTCAAAGGCTGCATGGTTATCAAACCGTACGGCTACGCTATCTGGGAGAAAATCCAGCGCGAGCTCGACGCACGGTTCAAAGACACGGGGCACAGCAACGCTTACTTCCCGATGTTGGTGCCGCAGAGTTTCATCACCAAAGAAGCGGAGCACGTCGAAGGTTTCGCGCCCGAGCTCGCGGTGGTCACCCACGCAGGCGGGGAGAAACTCGAAGAGCCGTATGTCATTCGGCCCACCAGCGAGACGATCATCGGACACTTCTTCGCGAAGTGGATCTCAAGCTACCGCGACCTGCCGATGCTCATCAATCAGTGGGCGAACGTGGTGCGCTGGGAACTTCGCACCCGCATGTTCCTGCGGACGACCGAGTTCCTGTGGCAGGAAGGCCACACTGCGCACGCAAACCACGCGGAGGCTCGCAGCGAGGTTGCACGCATGCTCGACGTCTACGGTGACTTCGCGCGCGACGTGATGGCGATGCCCGTGATCCGTGGCATCAAAACCGAGACCGAGAAATTCGCAGGCGCCCACGAGAGCTGGTGTATCGAAGCGCTGATGCAGGACGGCAAAGCCCTGCAAGCGGGCACCAGCCACGACCTGGGCCAAAACTTCGGCAAGGCGTTCGACGTCAAGTTCCAGAGAGAAGACGGCGAACTCGACTACGGGTGGCAGACCTCGTGGGGAGTCAGCACACGGTTGGTTGGCGGGCTGGTCATGACCCACTCCGACGACGCGGGCTTGGTGCTGCCGCCTCGCCTCGCTCCGATCCACGCGATCATCGTCCCGATCTACAAAAACGACGAGCAACGCGCGCGAGTGATGGAGGCCGCCGAGCGCATCAAACGAACGATGCAAGACATCGACTTCTCGGATCCGCGATGCAGGTACCGCGACTTCCTGACCGTCGAGATCGACGACCGGGACATGCGACCGGGCGCAAAGTTCTATCACTGGGAACGTCGCGGTGTGCCCATGCGAATCGAACTTGGACCCCGCGACCTCGACAAGGGCCAGATCTGCGTGAAGATGCGGACCGGCGGCGACGGCAAGAAAGAGTTTCTGCCCGAGGCTGAGTTTCTCGGCAGCGTTCGCCAGCGGATCGACGACTACCAACAGATGCTGCTCGACGCGGCCGAGCAGCGCATGGCCGACCGAACCGTCACCCTCGACACATGGGAGGAGTTCATGGCGGCGTTTGGGAACGATGATTCCACGTTCGCGTGGTGTCATTGGGACGGCACCAAGGAAACCGAGGCAGCGATCAAAGCCGCGACGAAGGTCACGGTGCGGTGCATCCCGCTACCCGGCCAAGGTCCGGCGCCCGAGCCAGGCTTGTGCATCAAGTCCGGCCGGCCCAGTACCCAACGGGTGCTGATGGCCAAGGCGTACTAGGTCGTACGGCTGGTCACAGTGCCCCCTTTTGGACCAAGAGGGGGCACTTGGACCAGCCTGCGCCTCGATTTTTCAGATCAGTACTGCCGATCGCGTTGTGCAGCCCACAACGCGACGCAACGGCTGTTGTGTGCCTGGGGAGCTCTGGTACATATGCGGCGCACCCATGAAGAACCTGATCCTACTGCTCCCCCTCGTGGCCCTCGCCTTCGTACCCGCGTGCAAAAAACCGGCGTACCCGGCGTGCAAGAAGGACAAGCACTGCAAGGTTGACCTTGGCGAGAAGTGCGTCGACGGCTCGTGCCAGAACTGCCAGGACGATTCACAGTGCGTCGGCAAGGCACCCGACGGGACTGACTGGGTTTGCTTCGAGTTCCGTTGCACCGACCCCGCCGAGGCAGCGGCCGGCGGGGTCGGCTCCACCGGTGAAGGCGGCCCGTGTGCGCAACGCATGGACTGCGAGGGCGGCCTCGCTTGTCGTGTGGGCGTGTACGCTTCGTGCGAAGAAGACATCGACTGCTCCCCCAACACCTGCAACCTCTCTACGGGACGCTGCGATCCGTCTGGCCAGTGCACAACGGACGATGAGTGCCCGATGGACGAGATCTGCGACGGTGGCATGTGTGTGTACTCGGGGTACTCCGACGAGCCCGGCGGCGGCCCGTGTGGCGTCGACGCTGTGTTCTTCGCCTACGACAGCAACAAGCTCACCCCCAAGGCCGAAGAGACCCTCAGCGGCCTCGCCGCCTGCATCACGGAGCAGGGCCAAAACGTCATCCTTGAGGCGCACGCAGACTCGACCGGCACCGAGGAGTACAACATCAACCTGACGGAACGCCGCGGCCGCAGCGTGATGGACTTCTTGTCCAACGCGGGCGCGCCGTCCGAGTTGCTGCAAGTCATCTCCAAGGGCAGCCTTGAGGCGACCGGCGGCAGCGAGTCCGAACGCGCGCAAGATCGTCGCGTGCAGTTCTTCTTCAACTAGCTTGCTCGAGATCCCAGGGCCCCCACCGGTTGTTGACCGCTGGGGGCTTTGTTATGTCCGGGTATCGTACCGTTCTCGCGCGGGCGAATCCGAGCCTGTCCACGAGGCGGTCTTCGTTGCGAAAGCGCACTGGGACCGGGCGCTTTCGTTCGCCAATGGCCGATACCGCCCACGATTCGGCGTTCTGTGGCTCAGTTGAGAAAAAGATCGAGTGAAACTCAAGTCTCGGTCTTGAAGATCAGTCGCATTTAGTACAAGAAATAAGAGCAATGCAGCTGACATCTAACTTGCGGCCTGAAGAATCGAAAACGAACATTTCGAGATGGGCTCGCGGTATCGCCCTCGGCTGCGCACTCGTGGGTTGTGACGCGTCAGAGGCGCCCGCAGGCATCGAGACGAGCGGCATCGACGACGCAGGTCCGCTCGAGTTTCGTTGCGCTTCGGGGGACATTCCCGGGATCGGTGGGCTCAATGCCGTGACGATCAATGGCTCGGCAAGCATTGAAGGACGCTACGGCGCGTTCGACTTGTTCAGCAACGGCGACGTCGCGGTCGCAGGCACGGCCACGGTTCACGGCGGCATCTACAGCGCGGGCGCGACGGTTGAACTGTTCGACACCGCGACGGTGACAGGTGAGTTCAGTAGCAGCGGCGTGACTATTCCGAACTGGATTCCCGAGGCCGAGGTTGCGTACATCGCGAGATACCAGCGCAACCGCGACCTATGGCGGACCCGCTACGGCCGCGACCCGACCTACGACAACAACAGTCGGTTCAGGCTGTACAACGGGGACCGCATCGACGTCCCTTCTGGGCTGTACTACTTCAACTCGCTCTCGGTGACTGGGCGCTCAAGAATGCGCGTCACGGGCACCGTGTACATGGTCGTGGACGGCCCGATAACCTTCAGCGGCCGCTCGTCGCTTGAAGTCCAAGATGCGGGTCGCTTGCTCATCATCGGGACCAGTGGCGACGCCATCCGAATCAGTGGCGGCTCGAACGTCACCGCGCGGATCTACGCCCCGGATGCGCCGGTCGTGATCAGCGGCACCGACACACATTTCACCGGCGGCGTCGTCGGCGGCACGCTGCAAATGAGTGGCAGTTCAACAATGGAGGTCCGACGGCCGAAGACCCAGGTGCGTACCCAACGAAGCAACCGGGCCCCTCGGGGGAACCGCGGGGGGCCCGTACG
>JAESSZ010000975.1 GCA_016763875.1 Nannocystaceae bacterium | reverse complement strand
TGAAGATTATGATGATGATGAGCAAGACTTCTCCACTCCCACGAGGAGTACTATGGGGGGCGGTGGAGGGGCGGCGCTGGATGTGGCCTCGCGGCCCAGCGCGAGTGCGAGGCTAACGATGCCGATCCACGTAGGCCATCCGCTGCGTCGTCGCGTGTTCACCACGACTCGGCGGCGCGCTCTTGCTCGCGAACGACACGGTGTAAGGCAGCGGCGAGCTCGCGGTCGCGCAACTTGAAACTGACGCCGAAACCCGACTCGCGTCCCTTCAGTCTCACCCACGAGACGGTACCCTCAAGCAGGAGCGCCGAGGCAGGACTGGGCCCGCTAGCGAACTCTACCGAGACGAAGTCGCCCAGGCTCGGGAGGTTGCGGCTAACGATGAACGCGCCCCCACGGCTGATATCGCGGATCCGGCTGGCGAAGCGGTGTCCGTTGGTCCGCCAGCGGGCGTCGAGGTCTGTTGGTGTGCGCCGATGATTGCGCGCGGACGCTTGGCGGTCGCCGGTGAGCACCTTGCGAATGTACGAAGCGCGGTCGCGATGCTCGTTGTCGATGCGGATTCCGATCGCGCGCGGACCTGGTTCGCCCGTCGTCTCGTCGATGGCCTCGACCCGTCCACTGAGTTCGATCTCGTCTGCCAGTGCACCAAAGCTGACCTCGACGATCACAGCTTCGCCGACGCCCACCGGTTCGCGAGACACGACGACGATCCGCCCCGCGCTACCGGGCATCCCGGCTTCGAGGCTGGCGGCGAGCCGGGCATCGGCGCGCAGCCGGAGCACACGCTTGGCTGTGCTTCCGACCCTGGCAATCTCCGTGCTGGATGAATGGCGTCGTGCCATGCCCTCGTTTTCCAGCATACCGGTTCGGGGAGCATCTGGGGCCGGTTCCGCGGCCTCGCACGCTGCGGTCGCGCCGCACAGCCGGTGAGGTGCCCCACAAAACGGGCGCGCTTGTGAACGGACTCCCTCACTTCGTCTTACGCGTTGTTGGCCGTGTCAGGGTCCCTAGCAGGTCTTGCACGTGTCCTGGCACTCGAACGGGCGCGAAACTCTGCTCTATTTTGCGATCGTCACCGACGACGAATGTGCTGCGGATGATCCCCATGACCTTGCGGCCGTACATCGACTTCTCGCCGAATGCGCCGTAAGCCGCGGCGACTGCGTTGCCCGGATCACTCAGCAGTGGAAACGTGATGTTGTGCCTTTCGCGGAAGCGTTCGTGGCTCTTGAGCGAGTCGCCACTGACCCCGAGCACGATGAGCCCCGCGGCGTTGAATCGCGCCGAGGCGTCCCTGAAGTCGCACGCCTCCTGCGTGCACCCTGGTGTGTTGTCCCGCGGGTAGAAGTACAGGACGAACCGTTGGCCGGCGAGCGTCTCCGCGTTGAATCGGCGACCGTCATCGGACTCGAGATCGAACGCAGGTGCAAGATCACCGACGTCTAGCGGCGGACGGACGGGCGTGCCCGTGGGCTCCGGTGGCAGTGCGCTGGCACTGGCACTGGAAACGTCTGTCGTGCTGCTGGTCTTCTTTTTTGCGGGTGCCTTCTTTTTCGCAGGCGCCTTCTTGGTCTTGCTGGGTGTCGTCTTTGTTCTCGCCATCGTCCCTCACTCCGAGATCGCCACCCCGCGTGGGGTTACGGCGACTCCCGAAAATCCTCGCATGCAGCCAAAACCGGGCTCAAGGCCTACGGCCGCGGTTTGCGGCCAAATCGAGCTGGGCTGCAGCTTTACAGCGCCGTACAACGGCCGCTAGGCTAGCTAAGGTCTGGCCAGAGCCATGCGCTAAACGCGGATCCCCGTGCTCGCTTCTCTGGCAGACGATCCCAAGCGGCCGTGCGTCGCACACTGAGGCTGGTCCATGAACCCCACCAACCGTTTCCGACTCGTTTGCCTTGGCATCAGCGCCGCCGTACTTGGCATCACGGCCTGTGACTCCGGGGGACCGACGATCGCAGAGTCGCTTGCCGCGAAGCCAGAAGAAAAGCTCGACTACAAGCCCAACCCCAAGCCGCGTCCCACCGGACTCGCCGGACCCACGGACGCCGAGTTCAAAGCTTGGGATCGCAAAGACGTCGAGGGCGAGAAGCACCTATACAAGTTCGACAAGAAGGCGCTTCCTCGCATGATCGGCTACTGGGAGGAGATCGAGTGCTTCCGCGAGAAAGTGAAGCAGGAGGGCAAAAAGGCCTTCGGTGTGGAGCCGGGCAGCCCGCAGGAAGAAGAGTGGTTTCAGTTCAAGCAGTTTTACGTTCATCACGTGAACGGCTGGCAGCAGCGCCTGTTTGCCAAGGAGCCAGGCATTCAGTCCAAGTCTCTGTTCATCGGCAAGTTCATCGAGGCCCACGAACTGGTGATGCACGGCTATCCTAAGGCCTACAACATGAGCGACGAGACGGAGCTCGAAAAGGCGGACATCTACTGGGCCGTGGTGGAGAACAAGCTTGTCAACTACGCGCGTGACCTCGGCGAGGAGTGGCCGATCCGGGATCCAGCGGACGAAAAAGCGGCGGCCAAGCACGCCGAAGTGTGTGTTGCGGCGCTAACGCCCCCCGATCGCAGCGGCAAGGCCAAGAAGAAAAAGCGGAAGCGGTAACTCTCCGGCTCACTGCACCCCCGCGCTGGCGTTCGGGTTCCATGAATCGCTGGGCGGGCCGCGAAGCCGGGCCGGTTGATACTGGCGTGAGTCGGGCGCGGTGGCGTGCTAGCGTCCGGACATGGTCGCGGACCCCGAGATCATCCTGCAGGAACTCTCGCACGAGTTGATGTCCCCCTACTGCCCGGGGAGGACCATCGCTGCGTGCCCGTCGCCCAACGCTCGCAAACTCGAGGACCACATCCTCGCAGAGGCGAAGACGGGCAAAAGCCGGATTGAGATCGAAGAGCAACTCGTCGACAAGTTCGGCTCTGAGATCATCGGCTACACCGCGCCGTCGTTTGTCCTGTGGGGCACCTTGATTATCGGCATGGTCGCCCTGGGCGGGCTGGGCTGGACGGGGCGCAAGTGGGTCTCTGGCTCCCGCGGATCTCGAGGCGGGGCGGAGGGGGTCGCGGTGCCCAAACCGTCGGCATCCGAACTCGATGCGCTCGATGATGCGCTTGAGGACGAGGGCGGTTTTTAGCCTCGGCTGACTCGCGGAGCCGCGGCGTTGCGCGGGAGCTCCGGGCCGCCTTGTCCTGGTTGGCGGGCCACAGCCAGTTGGGCCACGCCCCAGCGCGGGCCACCTTTTCGCTTGAGCCAACCCGGTGGTGCGCGGTAAGCGATCAGAGTGCTCAAGGTCGTAGTCCACGAAAAGGGTGGGCGCACCCAGCGTTTCAACTTCGAGTCCGACCAGTTTTCGGTTGGCCGTGAAGAAGACAACGACCTGGTGCTGGATCGGGTCAACATCTCCAAGCATCACCTCCGGTTGAGGCGAGCGCAGGGGGCGGTCGAGATCGTCGACCTCAGCAGCACCAACGGGACCTACGTCAATGGCCGCAAGGTTGGGACGCCACGGCAGGTGCGGAAGTCCGATCGGATCTACGTCGGCGACTACATCCTGATGCTCGAGGGGGACGATGACGCGATCGCGCCCGTGATGCGTAGTGAGATCATCGTTGCCGGCGACGGGCAACATCCCGAGCGTCGTTCGGTGGCGGTGCCACCCACGCGTCGCGACGCCGGTGAAGCTCTGTCGCCAGGCGCGGTTCCCAAGCCGTTGGCCCACCTCACCGGCGACGACAACGACGACGTCCTGACCTCCGCGCGTCGTGTCGCGCCCGCGGGCATGGAGAGCACGTTCGTCGACAAGGTGGTCAATCGGATCCTGCAGACCGCTCTCGCGAACATCAACAGCCTCGATCCGGTGCGCGAGGCTGAAATCTCCGAAGAAGACGTCGCGGCGACCAACGCGCTCATCGAGTCACTCGTCGCCGACATGCGACGTGCCGGAGAGTTCGAGGAGGGCCTGGATGTCGATCTCATCATTGGCCAAGCCAAGCGAGAGTTGCTCGGCCTTGGCCCTCTGTCCGAGTTGATGAAGGATGCTGACGTCCGCGAGATCCAGGTGGTTGGATCCGGGTCGATCCGGATCGTGCATGACCGTAACGAGGGCGGTACGGACATCGAACTCACCGCGCGGCGTTTCTCGGGCGACCGGGCGCTGATCCTCGCGACGCAGCGCTTGGCACGGACGTGGGGTTTCCTCCACGAAGGCACGCAGGTGCTCGAGGGCAAGGTCGACGAGGGCTTTTGGATGTACGCGTTGCTGCCGCCCACTCAGGTGCGGCACCCGGTGGTGAACCTACGTCGCCAACGAACCGACGCCAGCAACCTCGCCGCGCTCGTGCAAGAAGGGGTGCTCTCGGCCGACATGGCGGAGCTGCTGGCTGCGGCGATTCGCGGATCCAGGCGGATCCTCGTGTCGGCCTCCGGCGGCATCAATCTCGA
>JAESSZ010000974.1 GCA_016763875.1 Nannocystaceae bacterium | reverse complement strand
GGGTCGCTGCGGGCGTCACGCTCTTGGTCTTGGATGGCCGTCCGTTTCGTCGCCGCTGCGAGGCCGACGCGGCCGGGACTTGCCAGTTCAACTACGACACGACGGTCGGTGGTGCGGTTGGGCTTTCGGTTGGGGGGGCGGCAGTCATCGCAGGGGCTGTCCTGCTCGCGACGGGCGCACGCCGATCCAAACGTGCGCGCCACTCGGCGCAAGCCCACGTGGCGCCCACGGGGGCCGGCCTGCGTGTCCGATTCTAGCGCGCGCTACGGCACGACGTAGATTGGGTTGGCGTAGATCCACACGCGTGGCGTGTCGGCGAGCGCTTCGTAGCTGCCCAGGTAGCCCTGTAGATGATGCGGGGTGATGCGCACTTCGACCCGGTAGGCGCCGGGTTCGTCGACAGTCCATGCGAGAGCATCGTCGCCAGCTGCGACCTCCTCGAACCCGCCGTCGATCGCCCGCAGGACATGCACGGTGACCACGGGGGCCGTCGCATTCGGGTCGAGGCGGCGCACCGTGGGGGCGGTGGCGTTGATCTGAAGACCGTCGGCCATCGCGACCTGTCCACCGATCTCGGTGGTGACGTCGCCCGACGTCGCAGACGCATCAAAACCGCGCGGGTAGCCGAGGTGCTCGAACGCGGCGTACAACCGGCCGCTGCGCAGTGCAGTGGCCAACGCACGGTCGTCGAAGCCACCCTCGCCGTCGTCCTCGACCAGCAAGTGGTTGGAAAACCAGTGCATCATCCGTCGGTAACTATCGAGACGCTCGCCGTCGGGTAACAGCTCCATGAACGTGTTGCGATGCGCATCGGTGCCGGCCGTGGTCACGCGCTGTACGCCTTGCGACAAGACCGTGCCCCATCGTTCGAGGTAGACCGGGTCCTCCGAGAAAATCGGCATGATCACGAGGTCGGAGTGCGGCAGCGCCTCGGGGTCATTGAGCGCGAGGTTGATGATCTCAAGGCCCGCGGCGAAGTTGGCGAACAAGTTCGCGTGGAGGTTGAACATCTCGAACCCGTCGATGTCCATGTCGATGAGCTCCTGCGTCTCCCAGTCCTCGGTGTGGGCCACCAGGACGACTGCGCCCGTGTCCTTAAGCTCAGCGATGGCCGCGGGGGTGGTCTGCCCGTAGGTCTCGCCGCGACCTGGCGCGTGCTGGGGCAGGGCGACCGCCATGGTCGCCGCTTCGCACCCGGCAAGGACCAAGGTTGGGGCCACGCCCGGTGCCTCGGTGTCGCAACTCGCCCAGTTACCCACGGCCATCCCGTCGCGTTCCAGCAACGTGTCGCCGCGCTCGGGGTCGTGGAGCAGCACGTCAGGAAACTCCGACGTCGAGAATGATTCGCGGTGGTCGGTGAGCATCACGAAGTCGTGTCGCACTTGGCACAGCGCACGCCGTAGGTCCTGGACACACTGCGCGTTGAGGTTTCCTTCACGGTCGCGTGGCATTTCGTCGCACGCGTCATGAGAAAACGGCGAGTGGGTATGGATGAGCCCACGTCGGTCCAGCAGGCCGCGTGGATGCGGCTGCTCGTCGCTGGGGAGCAAGACTCCCGGTTCCCAGACATCGGGCAGCGGCTCGGGTCCGGTCGTGTTCGAGTCGTCGCCCGACTCCGACCCTGAGTCCGGGTCAGGCCCCGTCGTGCCCACGCCGGTGGTGCCGACGTCCGTGCCCGTCGAGGTGTCGCCGCTGCCGCCGGTCGTATCGGCGGGCGATGTCGAATCCGCGCACGCTGCCAATCCGAGCACCAAGGTCACGGTTGCGATACCCACACTAGTGCGCCGCTGCATCCGCGGAGCCTACGTCATCTGGTCGCAAACGTGCTCGCGGCGCGAGCGGATCCGCGCTGGGCCGCGGCAGAGGCGAAGCGGGTCTGTGGTACTGGAGATCCATGAGTTTTGTTGGCCGGGCCGGTGTTGTTGTTGTTGGGTTGAGCGTGGCGGGGTGTCCGCAAGGCGAGATGGCTCCGGCCAATACGGCTGGCGCCAGTGGCACCGCGACCGACGGCGATGCTTCCGGCTCCAGCGGCACTGGGCGGGGGACCGCTGATGAGACCGCCACCCCAGACGGCGACGGCAGTGGCGGCGGCACGATGGGCAACAGTCCCGTGGCCGTGACGTGCGGCGATGTGCCGGATTCAGCCGTTGGCGCCAGCTACAGTCACACCGCGACAGCCGTCGGTGGTGATGGCAACTACGACTGGAGCGCCTCCGGGCTACCGGAGGGACTTGAGATTGACGGCGGGGACGGCGAGATCACGGGCGCGCCGAGCACGTCGGGGAGCTTCGAGGTCGTCCTCACTGCGACGGACAACGGAGGCCTAGTCGGAGAGGGCGACTGCACGCTGGTGGTCAACGAAGCGCTGGGGGTCGAGCCTCCCGCCGCTCCTTTGGCCGAGCAGGCCTGCGTGTCCGGCGACGGCTCGCTTCTCGATCTGATCATCGATGGCACGGGAGACGGTTCACCGGTTGAGTGCAGTTTTGAGGCAGGCAACGGCAACGGTCGTCTGCCCGACGGCATCACCGTTGATCCCGAGACCTGCCGAATAGAAGGAACGCTGGAGTCCGACCGATTCGGGGTCTACGCGTTCATCGTTCGTGGCGAGCAACACGGTGTGTCGGTGTACGCGCCGTACTGTGTCACGCAGACCGACGAGGCCAATGCGTACGCCGTGGACGTCGATCACTCGGGCGCGACGTCGGTACCCCTGGTGCCGATCGTGCGCTTCTTTGATCCCCGCGACTCGGTGTCGATCGGTGGCAACGACGATCCTGTTTACTCCGTGGTTGACGCCAGCGTGTGCCTGGGCAGCAACGCGTGTTTCTTTGGGTTCTCGTTCAGTATCAACGCCTCACCGTTTGACTCGCGCACGTTCGACGTCATCGATGCCGCGCTGCTGAGCGACGACGACGACGAGCGCATCGGGATGACACACGGCCTCACGGTGAGCGCGGCGTCGATCGACCGAGCGTTCCACGCCCGACCCTGGATTCAGAACGCGACGATGCGCTACTGCTTGAGTGTCGTGGGGGCCGACTGTTCCAGCGCGCCAGCGGTGGCCGACAACGGTGGCGGCGAACTTGAGATCAGCATCATCATGTTCCCGCAGGCTCGCTAGCCGTCGACCGGCGAGGGGACGCGCGGCAAAGTTCGGAACGAACCGCGTCCAGCAGGACATCGCGCCGGAACGGTTTTTGAACGAAACCCACGTGTCCAACGTCCGGTTCGGCCATGACCCGCTGCTCGTCATAGCCGCT
>JAESSZ010000973.1 GCA_016763875.1 Nannocystaceae bacterium | reverse complement strand
TACCGACGCGCAGGAGCATTTCACGTGGGAGCGTCGCAAGCCGCTGTCCGAGCTCCGCGCGCTTGATCCAGATCTCTTCGCGTTTGCCTTCGGGGGTCTCGTGTTTGATCGCGAGTTCCTCGACGTTGGGACTAAGGTCGGCGATCTCTGCGATCGTTGGCCGGTAGTACTCCACCAGCCGCTCGACAACCGACAACAATGCCGTGGGGCCGTCGACCTCTTCGTCGTCTAGGCTCATCGAGAGCATGCGCGCCGGGCTGGCTGCGATGCGTCGTCCCTCGGACTGCATCGCTTGCCACAGCGCGAGTACGACGGCGCCGTCGCTCTCGGGGATGACCGCCTGTTCGCCATCGGCCCTCGTCCCACGCGCAGCGGCACCGTCGGCGACCGGGGCCAACTCCAGCTTGATCCCCCCCGGTCCTCCAGGTTTCTTGGTGAGCTGAATCTGCGCTCGAAGCCTCTCGATCCGCGCCTCAAGGATCATCTGATCGTCGAGGGCAAACACCGCGGGCTCTTCGATTTTTCGGATTCGGCTGAGCTTGGTGCCGATCTGGATCTTGGCGCCTTTGCCCACGAGCGTACGCAGGCGACGTGGCACCTCGGTTTCCGTGTCTGAGAGCGAGAGGCGCAACTCGACCCCAGGCACCAGGGTGACCGTCATCTCATCGCGATAGGCCGTGCCGTGCAAGGAGCGCTGGATAACCGCCTGCGTGGACTGCTTGGCCAGGGGGAGCGAGAAGCGCTCGATGGCGTCTCGCATTGCGCGCAACAGAACTGACCGACGTTGCGCGATCAGACCACGCGCCTCCTCGAGGTTGCCGAGGTAGCGCGACCGCCAGCCATCGACCAAGCCCAACACCGTGCTGATCACCTCATCGCCGTGTTGGCGAAGTTCGCCGCGCAGCGAATGTTTGATAGTCGCGGCGAGACCGAGCTCAGCGTGTTTCTGAAACGCGTCCAGCGAGGCAAGGATCTCGTCGGTGGCAGCGCTGCCCTCGCGCTCCTGTCGTTCGAGGCCCGTGATCTGCACGTGCGCGTTGGCCACCTCGACCGCGCAATCGACCAGAGTCACGACAACGTCAAGGATCCCGGGGGGAAGATCCGATGCCGTGGAGTCCCCGTAGAGAACCTTGGTCGTGTCGTCCAACGTCCCCAGGCTATCGCGTGCCGAAGCGTTGCGATAGCGGGGAATTGCTATGGGGGGCTACGCCTCGAACAGTTCCGGGATGTTGCCGTTGACCTCGCCGAGCGAGTCGCCGTCGTAGCCGACCGCCTGCATCGCGCTGATGAGGTTCTGCACCGGGTGAGCGCCGCCCGTGTCGATGTGTTTTCCAGGTTGCAAGCCGCCCGCGCGACCTGCGGTTAGCTGCACCATTTGCTCGACAGAGTGCGTCGCGTTTTGCGAGGAGCCGTCGTTGAGCTGCAGGCCGTGGCCGGCCTCGGCCATGAACACGATGGCGCTGTTGTCCAGAGCATTGCCCGCCCCCTCGGGGGTTTCCTTCAGCTTGCGGACCAGGCGCCCCCAGATTCCCACATGCCAGCCCAGCAATGTGCTCACGCAGATCTGGCCGCGGTTTTCGGTGTCGCCATTGTGGCCGATCTCGTGTTGCTCGGCACGCATCGGGAGGTCGAGATCCTCGCTCAGTTGCGTCACGTTCATGTGCGATTGGAAGACCGTGATCTGCAGCGTCGCCGCCCGCGTCAGATCGCAAATGAACGCCATGTGGATGAGGTCGGCCTGCAGGTTGGCGCGGCCGTTCTCGTCGCTGTAGCCGCTATTGGCGCCGATCGTGTCTGAACCTGATCCCGCGTTGTCGCCACCGATGTCGGGGTCCGCACCGGGGTCAGGCAAAGCAGAGCACGCCGCCGCGCTGCCGGGGTCGATCGTCCCAATGCGCATCTCCAAGTCGCGCAGCTGGTCGAAGTGCTCCTCAAGTCGGATTCGGTCGGCGGCGCCGACCTTGCCGAGGATGCCTTGGCGCTTGCCTTCGATGAGGTCCAAAACACTACGACGCCCCCGTAACTCGAAGTCGAGTCGCGCGATGTCGTCTTCGTTTTCAGGCATGAAGTTGCTGAACAACGACTGGAACGCGGTCTGAGGACTCACCTGAGCTTCCACGGCCTCACCCGCGGCGCTGTACGAGATGTACTGGCGTCCGGAGTAACCGCTGCCCGACAGATACCAAGACGGCTGGGACCGAAGCACGAGTGAGTCGTACAGCGTCCCGGGGTTCATCTGGCCGATGACCTGGTCGGACGTGGGGCCGTTGGCGGTGAAACTCGCCGCCGTCGAACGCACGCCGCTAATGAGCGGGCTGCACCCGCCACCGTGGAAGTCGCGATACGCCCCGGCCGTTGGCACCGCGCTGCCGTCCGACGACGAGGCGTTGAACGGGATCGTCATGTTCGAGACGATGCTGAAGTCGTCCTGAAGGTCGGCGACTCCCAGCAGCGGTGTGGTTGGCGTGTAGCCAGCACCCGTTTGGTCGGGGGCAATGAAGTGTCCACCCTCGGTGAAGTTCATGCCGGCCACGCGGTTTTCGTCCTTCGCGTAGCCATCGCCGCCCAACGCTTGTCCGGCGAAGATGACCGCGTAGTGGCTTGAGATGGACTCTCCGCCGCCGGCCATCGCCGTGCCGTGTTCGTTGAGCATGCACTCAAGCACGGGAAGCGCGATAGCTACCCCTGCGGTGCCCTGAAGGAAGGTTCGTCGATGAAGTCGAAGCGCCATTGATCTGCCCCCTTAGTTTCCCGTCTCGCGACGAAAACCGAATGCTTCGGCGACGGCGTAGTCCGCCATCATTTGTTTGAAGTCAAAGCCGTTGGTCTCGAAGCCCTCGTACGCCGTGTCGACCACGGGGGCATCTGCGACGGCGAGTGGTCGGCCGAGCGCGTATTCCATGTACTGCTTGGTGGCGCAGCGTTCGAGCTCACCCGATTCCACCAGACGTGCCGCGAGTTCGGCGGGACCGCTAAACGTGCCCACGCCTGGCAACTCGCCCTCACCCGAGATTGGGCAGTCCGGGTTCCCGTCTTCCACCGTTCGGAAGCGTCCCGCGAGGTCATAGTTCTCCAGGCCCATGCCGATGGGGTCCATGTTCTGGTGACAACTGTCGCAGCTGGCCTGCGCTCGGATGTTGAGATACGTGTCGATCTTGCACGCGTTGGGATTGTCGGGCACCGATGGCGGTGCATCGGTATCGACCGTCGGCGGCGGCGTCGGCGTTGGCGTGCAGCGCAGACGCTCGTTGATGAGAATGCCGCGCTGGGTCGGACTGGTGTCCGTGAACTTCGAGAACGCTGCAAGCACACTGCCGTGCGACAAGATGCCGGAACGATCGCTGTCGTAGCTCACCCAACCCTCGCCGCCATCGGGCTGAGGCAGTCCATAGTGGTCGGCGAGAAACGTGTCGACGTACGTCTCTGAGGAGGTGAACAGCTCCGTGTAGCTCGCGGCGTCGTCGAAGACCACCCGCTGCAGCAGGGCGGAGGTCTCTTGGTTGAACGCTGAGACCAGCTGTTGGTCGTGCGGGATGGCGCGGTAGCCGAGCCACATCGCGTGATAGCGGTAGAGCTGATTCTTCGCTTTGTCGCTTTGCAGGATGCGGGCGATGACCTCGTCCCGTCCCTCAGGCTCGGCGAGGTTGCCTGCCTGTGCGTCGGCGATTAGCTCGTCGTCGGGGGTGCTGCCCCAAAGTAGATACGAGATCCTTGAGGCGATCTCGAAGTCGTTCAGTTTGAAGACCCCGTCTTCCGAGGTCATCGCCCCGGCTTCGATCCTATAGAGGAAGTCGGGGTCCTGGACGATCGCGGAGATGACCAGGGCGATGCCCGTGTAGAAGTCGTTGTCGACTTCAGCGATGTTCTCGGTCGAGTAGGCCTGCAACGTCACGTACGCGGCGACCTCGTCGTCGGTCAGGGGACGGCGCAGCGCAAGACGGCCAAAGACTTCGACCGCCTGCTGGAAACACGCGGCGTCGCCGGGTCCGGTCGGTTCGCACGGCACGATCATGCCGCGACGCGCGGGATCGTTGATCAGCCGATCGGCGACGTCGATCGCGAGCACTTCCATCGACTCGATAAGCGTGCGTGACACGTCCTGCGAGTTGTAGTCGTTGTCATAAGGACTGAAGTCCTCTTCGGAGAGGTAGGTTCTCGCCGGGGACGTTGCGTCGCCCATGAGATCCCTGAGCGTGTTGTCGAGCTCAGCTCGCGTCAACCGACGCGACATCGTCTCGGGCACCAGCTCGACGTTCTCCGGAGGCGCAGCCGTCGGTGCGTCGTCATCACCGTCGTCTCCGTCTCCGTCACCGTCACCGTCTGTCCCCATGGAGTCGGTCGCGCCAGCGCCTTCCCCTTCATGGCCGTCGTAACACCCGCTCAGTCCGAATCCGAAACAGAGCGAGAAGAATGCGATCGCTTTGGTCTGCACTGTCGCCACCCCCTCTGCGGGCATTGTAGGCCCGACCCTTGCTCTCAGTGGCCCGCAATCAACCGCCAACGACCGAAAATCGACGACCTACATCGGCGCCATGACGCTGCTGAACCGCAAATTCCCTCGCGGGTTGGGGGGCGTACCCCGCACCATCGGTAGAACTGCCGATTGCAATTGGACGGCCGTTCGAAGCGGCGAACCGCGCCTCGGCGTCGCGGCTATCATCCAGCGCATGGCTTTGGCTCGCCGCCCCATGCTTCGCGTCGTACTCGTTGCGCTCGGGGTTGTTGGCGCCTACCTGACCTTGTGGCCGGTGACCATCGATCCGGTCGCCTGGGAGCCAGCGCCTGTGCCAGAGCTTGTCGGGCCGCTGGCGGTCAACGACAGGCTCATGTCCGCCGAACGTCTGGCTCGGTCGGCGGTGGACGGTCCCGAGGACATCGCCGTGGCGCCGGACGGGCGAATGTTCGTCGGCACCCACGACGGGAAAATCGTCGAGCTTTCGGCCGACGGTACCGTCGTGTCCACGCTGGCTGAAACCGGCGGGCGTCCGCTTGGTCTGGCCTGGGACGGCGAGGGCAACTTGATCGTCGCCGATGCGATGTCGGGGTTGCTCTCGGTGACGCCGAAAGGCGAACTCACGGTCCTGAGTACGGAATCCAACGGGGTGCCGTTTCGTTTCACCGACGATGTCGACGTTGCCAGAGACGGACGTATCTACTTCACAGACGCCAGCGACACGTACGGATACGGCCACCATCTCGAGGACACGCTCGAGGGCCGGCCGCACGGTCGCTTGTTGCGCTACGACCCGCAAACCAAGTCCACGGAGACGCTGCTGTCGGAGATGTTCTTTGCCAACGGCGTCGCGCTGGCTCCCGACGACAGCTACGTGCTCGTCAACGAGACCACGCGTTTTCGGATCCGGCGTCTGTGGCTCAAGGGCGACAAGGCTGGAACTTCGGACATCTTTGCCGAGGCTTTGCCGGGCTATCCCGATGGGATCTCGCGAGGTC
>JAESSZ010000972.1 GCA_016763875.1 Nannocystaceae bacterium | reverse complement strand
CGAACTTGGTGGCTTGTCGCGCGGTCGCCCGGGCCGCTCGAAGGCCGCCACCGACAGGCACGACTTGGCTGACCAAGCCGACGTTTTGGGCCTTCTTGGCATTGATCGAGCGCCCCGTGAGCAACAAGTCCCGAACGACTGCATTGCCGGTATCCCGCCGCAAGCGAGGAATACCGCCAAATCCAGGAATGATGCCCAGCCGAAGCTCTGGGAACGCGAACCGTGCGTTCTTCTCAGCGATGAGAATGTCGCACGTCAGCGCGAGCTCAAACCCGCCTCCGAAGCAAACCCCATTGATGACGCCGATCGTCGTCAGCGGCAGCATGTCCAGTCGGTCCATCACGCGGTGGATCCGCTCGATGAACTCGCGCAGCGCCGCTTCGTGCTGCTCTTCGGGACGCGACGAGAGCTGAGCGTACAGCTCTCGCAAGTCCGCGCCCGCGGAGAACCCCGACTTCAAGCCGCTGCGAATGATGAGCGCGTGGGCTGAATCGGTATCGACGACATCCAGGAATCGCTCGAGAGAGGCGACCATGGTCTCGCCGATCTCGTTGCACGGCTCGGCGCTCATTACGAGCTCGTACACGCCCTCCTTGAGTGACCACTCGATCATCGCAAACCACCTCACGCGTAAAGCGTGTCGATCTCCTGTTTGAAGTGATCCTCAATGATTCGGCGCCGCAGCTTCTGGTTTGCGGTCAGCAGCCCGTTCTCGGCCGAGAACCCCTGCCGCGCACGATACGACTTACGAATCTTGCGGTAGTGGGGAACCTCGCCGTTGATCGTCTCAATCGCGGCATCGATGTCGGCCTGCACCGCGTCTCCCGTCACGATGATGGCCAGATGCGGTCGCGCGTGTCCGACCAGCATGCAGCTCTCGGCTTTGGGACACAGCGTCATGAATCGCTCTTCGATCGGCTCAGGGGCGATGTTGTGCCCGGACTCCGGGATGATGAGGTTCTTGATCCGCCCAACGATCCGCAGGTTCTCGTCCTCGATCTCGACCTGGTCCCCAGTGTGGAACCAGCCGTCGTCATCAAGGGCGGCCTTGGTTTCCTCGTCCTTGCCCCAATACCCCTGGAAGATATTGGGCCCGCGCACGAGCAACTCATCGCCTTCGCCCACGCGAAGTTCTTGGCCGTCTAAAGGCACACCAACCCGTCCCGGGCGCACCTTGAGAGGATCATCCAGAGTCACGATACCCGTGGTCTCAGTCAGGCCGTACGCCTGGTATACGGGAATACCGACCATCTGGAACCATCGCTGGGTGTCTTCGGTCAGCGGAGCAGATCCAGAGATCAAAAACTCAAGGTTGGGGCCGATCTTCTCCTTGATCTTCGGGAACACCAAACGCTCGGCCAGACCAAGCGCGACGTTGTCGAAGAAGGTGTTGTCGCCGGTCAGCATCTTTTTGTAGGCCGCAGCCCCGCGCTGATACAGAGCGAGCCCAACGCCCCCCTGCTCTTCCAGCTTCGCCCCCACGCCGTTGCGAATGCGTTCAAGCACCGCGGGCACGTTGAGAAAGTAGTTCGGCTTGGCCACCGCCATCTCCACGACCAAGTTGGTGAGGTCGGTCGACATCGTCAGTGGGTTGGGCCGCGACATCTGCGTCCACAGCATCACGCGCGAAGCAGCAAAGCAGAACGGGAGGAAGTGGAAGACCCGGTCAGGGCCGTTCCGCGTTCCAGCGACTTTGCCGATCCGCCCGATGGTCTGGGGGATCATGTAGTCGACGTTGGCGCGCGACAGCATCACCCCCTTGGCGACGCCACTGGTCCCCGAGGTGTAGATAATCGTGACGATGTCGTCTTCTTTTATCGGGTGAAGCCCGCGATTGCTGGGTTTGTCGTCGAATGCCTCATCGAACGTCCCAATTTTGCAGTGGTCGGTCCACGCCTCGGTGACCGACTTCGCGAGTTTTTCGTTGCCGACGATGAGCAGCTTAGGCGCAGCATCGGTGAGCATCTCCGCCAACTCGCCCGGGTCTTGGCGGTCGTACAGAGGCACGGCGATGGCCCCAGTCGCTAAAATAGCGAGGTCCGCGGCGACCCACCGTGCGCTGTTGCTGGCCAGCAGCGCGACGCGATCGCCAGGCTCCACGCCAGCCTTCTCGATGTACGCCCGCACCCGCGACACCAGATCCAAGATCCCGGCGCCATCGGTGCCCTGGAGATTGCCGCCGTGCACCTCGATGAGTTTGGCGCGCTCCGGTTTGTCTTTGAGGTTGTCGAAGATCCGCTCGAGGAAATTCATGCGTACTTCTCCATGAGTCCCTGAAGCGATGCCGACAGCGGCGGCAAGTGGGCCTGCCAGGTGCGGGGCAACTCGCGTCGGGGAAAGTCTGGGTTGACCCGGCACACCTCGTCCATGAAGTCGATGCCCATCTGCCCCATGAGCGCCAACTGCCCGGGCAGAACCCGAGCGATGTCCTCTCGGATCTGATCGCTCTCATTTTCGAGGCGGGTCAGCACGGTCAGGATCTTCTCAGGGAGATTCTCGTCGTCGACCTCCATGAACATCTCCGGGTGACCCCGATCGTTCATGAGGTTGCGGATGCGCTCGTCCATGGTGATGCCCGCACTCGGGACCAGTCCCGGCATCGACGTAACGATGGCGTGATAGCGGGACGACAACATGTACGCGCAGTTCCGAAGTATCGAGACGAGCTGGAACATGTCGTAGTCGTCGCTGATGAACAGCGGCGCCCCGCCAGGAAGTCGAGCGGCGACAGCCTCGCAGGCACCTCGATCGAGCCGCTCCATCCCGACCATGATCGGAAAGACGTCACGGTCGCGAACGAAGTTGCCCACGCCCTCGGCGATAGCCGAGATGTACGTATCGAACTGCAGATCGGCCTCTTCCGAGGAGTGATGGAAGTAGAACGAGCGGTAGTGTTCCTCGTTGTACTGCCCGGCGAGTTGACGCGCGGCGGCCTTGGCGAGGTCTGGTTTGACCGGCCACCAAAACGGGTTGATCGGACAGACGACGAGCAGTTTTTTCTCGCCGTCCCAGCCGTGATCACGCAGCAGTTGCGCCCCCACGGGCAGCGGCGCGGGCTCAAACGTCCAGGCGGTATCGGTGCCACTGGTGGTGCGGATGCCCAGACGACCCAGCACTTCCCGCGACGGCTCATTGCGGCACTGGATCAGCGCGTGCCGACAGTGTTTTTTGACGAAGTCGCGCAAGGCCGGGGACATCGCGCCAGCTTCGGCCCCGTAGCCCACCGCCAACTTGTTCTCCGCGGCCGCCATGCCCAGCGAGCCCGCCATCATCGTCGATAGCGCGGAGGCGAACTTCGACTTGAACATCGAGCCCTCACACGAGATCACGCCGTGGTGCTTGGGGCACTCCTCGTAGAGGAACTTCGGGAACACCACCGGGATCACGGTCTGCCGGACGGTCCGGAAGTAGCCCGCCGTGCGCGCCCGATTGACCGACATGATGGTCAGCTCCAGGTCTTCGTCGCCGATGATGTGGCGGAACTGCCGGATCATCTCCTCGACACGCACATCCGCCCCAGTGTTCCTGGTGCCGACGTAGCCCGCGAGAAGCAGCTTGAGCGGGTTGCCTGGCGACCAGTTTTCTTGGTCACGATCGAGAGCCCGCTTGACTGCGGTGGCCTCGATGCAGCCGTTCATCACTTGCATGAGAACGCTATCGGGTTCGATGGCGTCTTTGAGTCGCTGGAAAAATCCCATAATGACCTCCGGTTCTTACGCAACCTTCGCGGCGAACTTGGCCAGGCGCGCCTCGGCGTCCGAGGGCCACGCCCGGTAGGGGTACTTGAACTTATTGCCCACCGCGAACTGCAGCAGGGGGTGGGCGTATTCGGAGAAAGGCGTCGGTGCCTCCCCGAGTTCCTCGACCACGTGCGAGTTGTCGAACACGGTGTCGTTGCTGAGATACGGCCAGAACACCTTCATGAGCGATGCCGCCGGGTTGATGCCGTACTTGCGTGGGATCTTCATCCCGAGCTCGATCGCGTTCTCGAACGTACCGCGCAGCGCGGGAACAAAACGAACCATCGGCTTGTGCCCCGCAGCCTTCACGCTGTCGACGATCTGCCGGTAGGTCAGCGAGTCCCGACCCGAAGACAGGTTGTAGTCGCCGTACTTTGGTTTGTCGGCCTGGTGCACGTGCACGATGGCCCGTCCCACGTAGTTGGCGGAACAGATGTCGAAGCGCCACTCGGGGTCCAGCGGCAAGATGCGCATGTACGCCAATGCTGCGAACGCCTGCACCATGCCGAACTGCGTCGTCTCCGGGAAGCGGCTGTCGCCCAGCACCGTCGACGGCCGAAACACCGTGATCGGCACATCGGGCAGCAGCTCGTGCACCATGTGCTCACAGAATTTCTTCGTACGCGCGTAGGGGTCGTAGTCACTACGGTCCCAGTCGATCATGTCCTCATGGGCAACGCAGTCGCCGTGGCGCACGCCGGAAACCGCAACCGTCGACACGTCGGAGAAACGCCGAAGGCCGTGATGGTCGTTCGCGTCGCGCGCAATCTTGAGGATCGACAACGTGCCCCGCAGGTTGACGTTGAAGCACGTCTTGGCCGACTTGCGATTGAGCGACGCGGCGATGTGCAAGACGGACTCGGTGCTTTCGACCAGGCGCTTGCGCGCGTCAGCCGACAGTCCAAGGTCCGGCGTCGTCAAATCGCCGAGGTAGATGTCAAAACGATGCAGGTACTGCGCGAACTCGTCGAAGTTCATGTGCAGTTGCAACGACTTCCAAAGTCGTTGCTTGGCTTCGTCGGGGGTCTTGGCCCGCACGAGCACGGCCAACTGGTCGTCGTGCTGCGTGAGCAAGCCGTGTGCCACGTAGGACCCGATGTAGCCCGTTACGCCGGTCAGGAAGATCGCCATGTTGGTCTCGTGGTGTCTCGTGGAGGGATGTCGCGAGGGGATGTCGCGACGAAGAAACCGCCCTACTGCAGCGCGGCGCGGCAGTCTACCGATGCGGCCCCCTCAATCAACCACCGTCGTGACCGTCGCGGGCTAACTCACGTAAAATGAGCCGCTACCGAACGCCAGCCGTGCGCTGTCCCGCGCAACGACGTACGCAGTCAGTGCAATCCGTGTTGCTCATGACGCGTTCCGGGGCACGTGTTGGATGCTAGCGTGGCCTCCATGGATTACACGGCATGGCGTTGGCTCGGTGGATTGGCCCTCTTGGCGGTTGGCGTCGGCTGCGGACCGACCTCAGACGAGGACACGAGCGACTCGACAGCACAAGACGGCACCAGCGCGGACGACGACGGCGAGGGAACGGCGGACAATGGTGCCTCGGCCACAGGGCTCGGCAGCGGGTCGGGGGAGGACGCGGACGAGACGGGGGCGCCGGCTTGCGAGGACTTCGAGTCGGCGAGCGGCGCCATGATCACGCTGGGCGTCACAAACATGACCGGCGCACCGACGTTCTTGCACCGCATCGGCTGCAACGATCCCATCGGTTTGAATGCGGCCGAGGGCGAGCCGAGCGTGATGTTGGCATTCCCTGACTGCGAAGCGCCGAACTGCGACGACCTTCTTGCCGGAAACTGCGCGGTTGCCTGCGCAGGCGGTAGCGGCGGCGCATGCCAGGAAACCGTGATTCGCATCGACCCCGGCGTCACGCACACCCGTACCTGGAACGGTGCGGTATGGAACAACGCCACGGTGCCAGCGGAGTGCCTTGCGACTGCGAGTGGTTGCGACAGCCAGTGCTTCCAGCAGTCGCCGAGCACGCCAGGAGCGTTCACGATCTACGTCGAGTTTAGTGGCCGCCCGAACGAAGATCCTGCGAGCTGCGAGTGCCCCGACGGCGAGGACACCTGCGGGATCACGGTGGGCGTGGGTAAACCGTCCGCGATGCCCGGCCACGTGTCCATCGACTTTGAGTACCCCACCGAGACGGGGCCGACGATCATCATTCAATAATGCTCGGCCGCCCTGCCCGCGCGCCCCGGCTAGCCGCCCTTGCACTCGGCAAAGTAGTTCACGAAGCCGTAGTACGCCTCGAGGGTCTTGTCGCAGACCGATCCGGTCACGCGACAAAAACCATCCGAACACGACGAGCCATCGGGACAAGGGTCGTCGCCGCACGGCCGGCTCTCACGACAATCGATGACGCCTTCGGTGGGGCACGGCTCCTCGTGGCAGCCAAAGTTGAACTTGCTCGTGCCGCCGTGGGCTATCCCCATCCCCGAGTCCGGGGGCATGGACGGCATCGCCACGTTGGGTCCGAACACTGCCGTTGGCGTGAAGTCCTCGAGCAACGGTTTGGTGATGAGCGAGCTGTCCTCGGGATTTTCCGTATCGATGAGGCCGAGCGCGACGATGTTGTACATGGTGGCGCGGCCCAACTCGCGATGCACCGGGTTGTCCCAGTCGAGCGATTCCTCGGCCCCCTCGAAAAAGTGTGGGGCTGAGATTGGACCGGGGGCACGACAAAAGCCGTCAACGCAGAGCTGCGGCCCCTCGCAGTCGCTCACATTGTTGCACGCGCCAAACGTCCCCTCGGTTTGCCCCCAATCGGAGTGGCAAGCCAGACACCGTCCCCGGTCCACGGTGACCGTGTTCCAAAACGTGACCAACAGGTCGTCCTCGGAACAATCGCCGATCGGGTTGGTGCCCGTTGAACCAGCCCCAGTGTTCTGCTCGCACGGGCTGGCGATGTCGCCGCAGACCTCCTGGTGGCACTGCGCAGACCAGTCGATCCACTCCAACATCGCCGCATGCTCAACGCTGACGTTGAACACCGAGCTGTTGGGATCGCCCATGTCGATCATCGACAGCAGGCTGCTTGCCGCGGGGTTGTCGAGGTCGACCACGCCTTGCCCGACCATGCACGCCATCGTGTCGCAGGGCGTATCTTGGGCGTACAGGCTCATGTCGATGCCCGTCATGTGGCATTCGCCGCAACTTTGCGGAACGACACCCGAGACAAACGGCTGCACGTAGCGTGTGTACAACGCGGTGAGTTCGTCTTCGTTGCAGTCCAGCGGTGCTCCGGACTCATCGGCGGCCTCGGAGCCCGCACTTTCCCCCGGACCATCGTCTTGGCCTTCGTCCGTTCCGTCGACCCCGTCATCCCCATCGTCTCCGCCCGTGGCTGACGAGCCGGAGGACGAGCCCACGCCGTCGTCTTGGTCAGCCCCACCATCGCTCGGGCAGCCCGGGGTCAAAACCGCAACCGCTGCGAGTCCAAGAATCGAGTTGAATGCACGTAGTCTCATGTCCCGCCGCCTTGCTGCACGGGATTTGCCGGGTGACCGCAAACCCATCAAAAAATACTCGGCTCTTTTGCGCGCTATCCTGGCGCTGCCCCGTGCCGCTGTTTTTTCCGCTGCTGCTCGTCGCCGCGCTGGCGCCTTCGCCGACACCGGCCGACACGTCGGGTGTTGTACCGGCTCCGGAACTCGTGCCCGAGCTCGAGCTT
>JAESSZ010000971.1 GCA_016763875.1 Nannocystaceae bacterium | reverse complement strand
GCGGGTCTCGCCGAGCCGGGAGCCGTCGAGGCGAGGGCCTCGGACCCGCTCCCGGCTCCGGCCCCGCATTTCTCCCGGACGACCCTGGAGACGACGGTCAGCGGTGAAGGGGAGGGCCCCTACAAGTTCACCGCGTCGTGGCACACCCGCCGTGCCAACCGGTGGGCCACCCTGCTGGAACCCTACGGTGGTCGCAAGGGCCTCAACTATCTGGAGATCGGCGTGTTCGAGGGACGGTCGCTCCTATGGATGTTTGACCACGTGCTCACCGACGTCTCGTCACGGGCAACGGTGGTCGATCCATTCTTCGACGACTACGAAGTGAACTACGACCACAACATCGCGGCATCCAGCGTGGGCAAGCGCGTCCGCAAGATCAAGGCGCTGTCAGAAAACGGCCTGCGCGAACTGGCCGCCGATAGCTTCGACATTATCTACGTCGACGGCAGCCATACCGCCGACGATGTCCTGGTGGACGCTGTCTTGTCTTGGGACTTGCTGCGCGAGGGTGGGCTCATCATCTTCGACGACTACCGTTGGGGAGGACGTCCCAAAGGCAACCCGATCCCACCCGAGCTTCGCCCCGCGGTGGCCGTCGATGCGTTCATCACGGCGCACCGCTACGAGATTGAAATCGTCGAGCGTGGGGCGCAGGTCTGGCTCAAGAAAAAGCGCAATCCGTGCGGGGTCAAAGACTACTGCACGCCGTATCGCGACCACCTGTACTTGTGGCGCGAGTATGCGCTGCGCGATGCCGAGGGCGAGACGGTGCCGCTGACGCCCGAGGAGATCCGCGTCCTGGAACGCTTGCTGGGCTCTGCGCGGTTCGGGGAGGTCAAGATCAGGCTTAACCGCGAGATCCGAAAGGACCCGGTCTATCTGAGTCTCAAGGCGAAGCTCGACGGTAAGCCCTGAGCCCGCCGCCGCACTTCTCGCATGCGGCGGCGATTGGAGATCGCCTACGTCGACGGTTGCGTCGTCGAAGGCGATACCGCCTTGGCCCCGATCCCCAGGCGCTTGACCAAAGCCGGCAGGTCGACGTCGCCCGCGGACTTCAGTTGTTCGAACAGGCTCGCGACCTGTCCGGCCGTATTGCCGCCGTTGGCGCTATCGCCGACGACAGTCAGCTGATCGATCTTCACGTTGTCGACCGTGCCGACCAAGATGCCGATGAGCGTCCGCAACTTCTCCATCACGAAGATCTCGCGGGCATCTCCGTCGGCCGCCGTCCATGTCTTGGCCAGGTGCGTCATACCCCGTGCCGTGGCTTCGCCGTCTTCTTTGATCGCCGCGACTTGGGCGCAAGCTTCGGCCTGTTTCTTTGCCTTGTACGCAATCGCAGGGGCGACGACGTCGGCATCGAGTTGCAACCGCACTTGCTCGATGCGCGCGGTCTGGACCTGGATCTCGGCCTCAGCTCGGGCGACCTGTGCGGCAATCGTGGACTGCTCGCGTGCGATCTCAGCGGCACAACGGGTCTTGGCGGCAACGATTCGTTTTGCCGCTTCGGCGTCCGCGAACCCGCGCTCTGCTTTTAGTTGGGCGAACTGCGTGAGATAGAGGTTCTCTGCCTCCTGAATCGCGGCCTGCGCCTGTTGCTGTGCTTCGGCCTTGCGAGCGTCTCGTATCAGCTGCGCGCTGGGCACCCGGCCGATGGCGTCGAGAAAACCGACCTCGTCCGAGACGGTCTGGATCTTGAGCGTGTCGAGACTGAGGCCGAGCGCGTGTAGATCGACCTCCGCTTCTTCAATGAGCTCGGCGGCGAACTTTTCTTTGTCTTGGTTGACCTCCTGGGGGGTTAGCTTGGCCAGAACGCCCCGCAGGTTGCCTTCGAGGGTCTCACGGGCCAGTTGCACGATCTCCTCTTTCGACTTGCCCAAGAGGCGCTCGACCGCGTTGTCGAGGCCTGGCGGATCGCCGTCGATCTTGATGTTAGCGACCCCCTCGATGTTGAGCGGGATGCCGTCTCGGGAGTAGGCCCCGGCCACCGCCACACTGACGACGATGTTGGTCAGGTCCATGAGTTCGACCTGTTCCAGCAGCGGGATCCGCAGCGCTCGACCGCCTCGGATCGCGCGGTAGCCCACGCGCTGATCCGGGCGCCTCGCGGGACCGGAGAAAATCACGACTTCGGATGGCGGGCAGATGATGAGCAGGCTCTTGATCGACATCCCGATCATGACGAGAGCAAGAACAACAACCGCGGCAACGATGATCCATGGGCTCATTAGCGGGCCCCTCCTGGTGAGAGTTGGGGTTTTGAAGGCGGGGTGGGGCGGCGCGCCGGTCGTTTCTTCTTCTCGGTGAGGGTCGCGATCACGTCGATGCCGACGGTCTCCTTGATTCGGTCAAAGATCTCGGCCACGACCGCCGGATACGATCCGACATGGCGGGCCAGCGTGCGGCCATCACCACCATCGATCAGGTTGACGTGGTCGACTTGCACCCGTGTGGTCACAGCGGCGACGTCTGCGATGATTCGGTCGATCTGCTGAATCAAGAAAATCTCGCTGGCGTCGTCTCCCGCGGTACGCCATGCGGCGAGCAGGGCTTCCAATGCCTGGCTCTGCGCCCGGCCGGTCTCGGCCTGAATCGCGGCGTCCCCTGCCGCGTGCAGCTCCTGGGCTGCGCGTTGCTTGTCGGCGGGAATGACGGTGTCCGCTTCGAGGCGTAGCCGCTCCAGTTTTCCACGGATCTGCTGCAACTGCTGCTCCGCGACTGCGCGTGCCTCACGTCCGGCCGCGACGGTCTTCTCTTCCTCAGAACACGCGGTCGCGTCGAGTTCTGCCTTGTGGCGGTCCAGGTCGTTGGACTCTTCGATGACTTTTGCCCGCGCTTGTTCGAGGGCCACCTTCCCACGCATCTCGGCGTCGAATACGACCTCGTCGGCCGCGCGCTTGGCATCCGACTCCGCGATTTCCGCGTCTTTGACGACTTCGGCGATCTTGATGCGGCTGATCGAATCCAAGTACTGCACCTCGTCCGTCACGTGCTGGATTTTGAAGGTATCAACCGACAAGCCCATTCGGCCGAGGTCATCGGCTGCTTCCGCCTTGAGGTTGTCCGCGAGTTTTTGGCGGTCATGGTTGACCTCTTCGGGGGTCAGTAGGGCCAAAACACCGCGCAGCGTGCCTTCCAAGGTCTCCTTGGCAACCGAGCGGAGCTGTTCGCGGGGCCGTCCCAGGAACCGCTCGATGGCGTGGTGAATGAGCTCGTCGTTGTTGGTGATCTTGACGTTCGCGATCGCATCCACGTTGATCGGGATGTTGCCCTTGGCGTAGGCGCCACGGATCCGGATCTCGATCGGCTTGATGGTCATGTCCATCGAGTCGACCTTCTCCAACAACGGAATCCGAAACGAGCGACCGCCACGCACGACACGGAATCCGACGGTGGTGCCGTCTTCAAGCACTTGCTTTCGGCCGGAGAATACGAGGACCTCGTTCGGCTTGCCGATGGTCAGAAAGTTTTTGACAACGATGATGACGGCCAGCAGTGCCCCAAGGACACTCCCCGACCAAATGCCTACGTCGATCCAAATCTCCGGGTTCATTCATTCCTCCGTGGTGGTGTACATGGTTTGTTCGGGTTCGATCTGTGCGCGTCCGTCGTCGTCGATCTTCAGCACGAAGACGCGCGTTCCGGCGGGGAGGGTGCATGGCTCGCTGGCTACCGCCAACATGGTTCGCTCTCGCCCCTGCAGCGTGAGCTTGAGTCGAGTGACGCCGCCTTCGCGCAGCGGGAGCACCAACTCTCCGGTCAACCCGGCGTAGTCGGAGAGCCTTACTGAGGCGCCGACCGGTTGGCGGAGCCATCGGACCGCCCAGGCGCTGAGGGTCCCCACGCCGACGCCGGTCATGGCGCTCGTGATGGCGACCACCGTGGCGCCGACGCTCGTCGCGGTGGTGAGCAGTGCCCCCGTTAGCCCAAAGAACGCCGACCCAAACGTCCAGAAGCGGAACGAGAGCACCGGCAGCCACAGTCTGCGGGATCCGGGCTGACGGGGCGCTAAGCCGTGACTACCGTCGACAACGGCCAGGGCGTGCCCGGCGTCAGCGTCGATGTCAGCGTCAGCGTCGATGTCAGCGTCAGCGTCGATGTCAGCGTCAGCGTCGATGTCGGCGTCTTTGCTGATGGCCCCGGCGGCGGAAAGCCCCACAAAGACCCCACCGACGAGGAGACAGCTCAAATACAGGGTCAGCATGGGGTCGTTGGGCGCGATACAGCGGCAACCAGGCGAGGGCCCAGCGTATTGCCGTGGCGTTCGCACGGTGGCCCACCCCGTTGGCGCGATGCAGCGTAGCACCGCGTTCCCTCACAAAACCGGCCGAGCACGTGGTCTGCCGCGCGGTGCTGCAGAACACGGTTCACGTGCGACGCCGAGACACCACGATCCAAGCCTGGGCCACCGTGGCAGTGTCGGCGTCGTAGGTCGAGGCGCGGAGGTCCAAGATCTCGAACCTCGGTTCGAGCGCTGTCGCCACTTGCTGCACCGACAGTCGTGGGGGCCCATGGTCGCGTTCAGGACCATCGGTCGAGCCACAGATCGTTGTCCACAGGCCGCCGACAACGAGGCATTGCGCGACCGATTCGGCAAACGCCGCGCGCGTCACCTCGCTGGACTGCGTGTGAAAGCAGCCACAATCGTAGACCCAGTCAAAAGGATCGGCGTCGGCGGGAAACGAGCCGACCGCGAATGTCGCAGAAACTCCCGCATCCCGCGCGCGCCGCTCCGCCCGCGCTATTGCCGTCGTCGAGAGATCCACGCCCGTGATGTCGTATCCCTGACCGGCTAGCCAACAAGCCTCAAGTCCACTGCCGCATCCGACGTCCAGTGCTCGACACGGCTTGATGACACTACGGTCAATCGCCGTCTTCAGATTGACGTCGACGTGTCCCGTGTCCCAGGGGGCGGTGCCTCCGACGTAGCGGGCCTCCCAGTCTGCGGCTGTTCGTGGGGGAGATGCCGGTACGTGGGTGGCTGCCATCGGCAGATCCTGCCCCGTGAGCGTGCCCTGGGCAACCGCATGCCGTCAGGTTGCGGGTCTTGATGGCGCCTCGCTTGCCCCGTGGCCCCATCCGTGGCAGACCGCCGCGTGACTTTTGAACAGCTTGGGTTGTCCGCCCCGATCCTACGCGCGATCCAAGAGGCTGGTTACGAGACCCCGACGCCGATCCAGCGCGACGCGATTCCTCCCGCGCTCGCGGGCCGCGACTTGGTCGGGTGCGCTCAGACCGGCACGGGAAAGACAGCCGCATTCGCGCTGCCACTGCTGCAACGTGTCGATGGTTCGGCCGGTGACGACCCACATATTCGTGTCCTGGTTGTCACGCCAACCCGCGAGTTGGCGGCGCAGATCGGAGAGAGCGTCAAGACCTACGGCAAGCATCTTGAGATCTGGTCCACCGTCATCTTCGGAGGCGTGAGCGAGAAACCCCAGATCCGCGAACTCAAGCAGGGCGTCGACATTCTCATCGCCACCCCGGGACGATTGCTTGACCTGATGAACCGCAGGCTCTTGAACCTTGGCAAGGTTGAGATCTTTGTCTTGGACGAAGCCGATCAGATGCTGGATCTGGGGTTCCTCCCGGACGTCAAGCGCATCGTGGCCGCACTGCCGAAGAAACGACAGACGCTGTTCTTCTCGGCCACGATGCCGCCGCCGATTCGAGAGTTGGCGGAGACGCTGCTCAACGATCCGGTGTCGGTGGCGGTGGCCCCGCCAGCAGCGACGGCCGACCGCGTCGAGCAGCACCTGTACTTTGTAGACAAGGGAAACAAGCGGTCGCTGTTGGCCGAGTTGATCAAGGGCCAGAACCTTCAGCGTACGCTGGTGTTCTCTCGCACCAAGCATGGGGCGAACCGCGTCGCGCAGTTCCTGGAAAAACAAGGTGTGTCTGCGGCGGCGATCCATGGCAACAAATCTCAGGGCGCACGAACGCGAGCCCTTGACGGTTTCAAGCAGGGGGATGTCCGCGTGCTTGTGGCCACCGACATTGCCGCGCGTGGAATCGACGTGGAGGCTGTCTCGCACGTGATCAACTTTGACCTCCCGAATGTGCCCGAGACGTATGTGCACCGGATCGGTCGTACGGCACGCGCGGGGGCGGCCGGCATTGCCTTGTCGTTTTGTGAGGACGAGGAGCACGAGTTTCTTGTCGACATCGAGCGGCTGATCGGCCAGCACCTGCAGCGGGTCGAACAGCACCCATTCCTGCCGAGTCAGCCAGCTCCCCCCCTTACCGATCTGGAAGGCAAGGGCCGGCCTCCCGGGGCCAAGAAGTCTCGCGGTGGCGGAGGCGGACGTCGTGGTGGTGGTGGTGGTCGAGGGCGCTCAGGCGGTCGCAGCGGCTCAGGCGGTCGCAGCGGCTCGGGTAGTCGTAGCAGCGGTTCAG
>JAESSZ010000970.1 GCA_016763875.1 Nannocystaceae bacterium | reverse complement strand
GAAGCCGCATCGTGAATAACTCAGGCGGTGGTGTGGGAGCGAGCAACGGTGCATTGCTGGAGCTGGAGAACTGTTTTGTTGGGCATGGGACGGGAGCGATGCATGCAGTGAACATTGTGAGTGGCTCGGAGGCCAGCATCATCTACAGCACACTCGTCGCTGGGTTCGACAACTTCGAGGACGTCTACGCGCTTCAGTGCACCGCGCCAGGCGCGGTCGTCATTCGCAACAGTTTTCTGGGGACACTCGACAACGCGGGAGCCGACATCTTCTGCGGCACCGCGACCGTGAGCTCCTCGGCGTCCCAGGTGGCGATTGCAGGAGTGAACAACGTCGACCTACCCGACATTGGTGCGATGTGGTTCGGCGACATTAACAGCGGTGACCTTCAGCTCGACGCACCGCCGGCCGCGCTCCTAACGGCTGCCGAGTGGAACGAAGGCGACCCGCCCACCGACATCGACGGAGACGCGCGCCCAACCGTGGACGGCACGGCTGACGTCGCGGGCGCCGACGTCCCGTAACCCCGCAAGACCCCCAAGAAACCATGCGACTCCAAACAACCAATCACCGCCCAAGAAGCGAAGCTACCAACATGAGAAGCGTCGAATGTTCCACTATTTCCGTTCGCGGGTCTGCGCTGCTGGCTGCCGCTCTGTTCTTGATGCAACCCCTCGCGAGTGGATGCAGCCAGTGTGAGGTTGTTGTGGGGGTCGTGCAGGGGCTCAGGCAGTACCGTGACCGGTGTATTGACGTATCGGTCAAGGAAGCGGAGGCCGGCAGCGATTTCACGGAGGAAGAGATAGACCAAGCGGTGCGGATCCTCGGTCGTTTGTCGGAGCTTGACGAACGGTCAGGTGACAAGTCTGATCCGCAGGATCGGTGGGTGCTGCTCGCCGAAGCGATGGAGAGTGCAGGGCCATCGTGTAAGAGAGGGACAGTGCTCGTTGCGCGCGCGCTCAACGGCGCCAAGCGACTCGAACGCGAGCGAGGACGGGTTCCCGCCGACGGCGACCGAGGGAGACGACTCTCGCACGGAGTCTCCATCGACGAGACGCCTGGTCAAGAGGTCGCGCAAACGTTGAGCGAGGCGGACCTTGACCGGCTCGACGCTCGGTACGACGACATTATTGACGCCAGGGAAGGCGCCGATAAGTTGGGGCTGAGTCTATAGCAGCCCAATCGTCGCTGGGTTCCAATGTTGCGCCGACGACGGTATCCAAGGCTCCAAGACGCAAAGTGCTACGCCGATGTGTTGGTGGGCACGCCTCGTCAGGGTACCCGTGTGCCGCGCAAAAGCAGGAACTCAGCCCTCGAAGATGTCTTCGACCGCCGCGACTGTGACCGCGAGTTGCAGCCAGTGGTCGAGCTGCTCGGTGTCGACACACGCTTCGATTCGCAGCTGGTCTGCCTGGTCCACGTGAAGTCCACGGGCGCCGAAGACCATCAGGACAGAGGCCACCTTGGCTTCGGCGGCTCCCTCGACGCGGCCCTCGACGCGGCCCTCGACCCTACCCTCGACGCGGCCCTTGGCGATGCCAGCGGCGGACAGCTGCTCTTCGATGGTCATGGTGAGTCTCGCGGTGGCCGGGGCCAGTCCCTTGAGACTGTCACGAAACTGGTCCAGATGCATATCGTCCGAAACCGCCGCGATGTACCGAAGTAGGCGCAGCATCCCGTCCTCCCCGCGGGGGTCCAGGGCCACCGCCTCAAGCTGCTGCGCCCAGTCCGCCAAGCGACGGAGTAGCGCCGCAGCATCCCGCGCGTCCCGCATCAGCCACAGCGCGACCTTCGCCTGGGCGGCGAGTGGGCGCTTGCGCAGCTCTTCGTCGGTCGTCCCGTGCAGGTCGTCGACGACGTAAGTGAAGTCGGGCAGGACGCCTTTGGCCAACGCCCGCACACCAGGCGCGAACAAGTCCGCGAAGCGGGTAGGAGACGACCATCCTCCCGGGACTTGGGCCAAGACCGCGGGAACAGCTAAGGGCAGGTACTCGCCAGGATGCGCGTGGCGATAGCGGTCCCAAATCCTGTTCATGTACGTCAGCAAACGAAAGGCCATTATCGGGTCGCTGGTCGACTGGTGCTCAAGCAGCAAGTACACGAGTACTCGCTCTTCACAGGCCTGGACCTCGGCGGAGAACAGCAAGTCGCTGTGGTAGTCGGCCAGTTCGGCGTCGACAAAGCTCCCCGGCTCGAGCGCCAGCGTCGACCACCGGATCGCGGACGAAATCTCGGCGGGTAGTATGTGACGCAGCTCGGCGGCGGCGTGCTCGGGTTGCTCGAACGTGCTCTTGAAGAGTGCGTCGTGTGGCGTGCTGGTCACCGCGACACGATCTTAGCACCGGGCTCACGCCTGTCTTTCGAGCCCGCTCGTGACACTGGGTCCCCTGGCTTCGATAGCGTCGGCACCCTGCTTAGAAGGCGAGTTCCGAACGCGTCTTCCGTCTTCCCTGACACGCGGAAACGAATTGGCGCAACTGAGTGAAATCGCTGCGTTGTGTGTCAGGTCTGCTGAGTGCAGTGATGAACAGTGTGCGCGTCGATAACTCCCTACGTTACGCCAGCGAGATACCTGCAACGGCACCCCCGACCGGTCGACCTCAACCAACGATGACACCCGATCTGGTACCCGCGACGCCCGACTTGCCGCCGCAGGCCGCTTCGTACCCGACACCGCAGGCCGCTGCGCAGCAGCAGGGCGTTTCGTTTTCATCACCGCCGAGCACGGCGTGGCACCCCACGGCCGGTCAGCCAGCCTACGGCCAGTCGACACAGCCAGGCCACGGACATCCGCCGCCGGCCCAACCGTCGTTCACTCCCGCGGCGCCACTTCCGTATGGCTACGCAGCACCGCTTCCCTACCTGCAGTCGCCGCAGCCCCTTGTACAAACGCAGAGGACCGATATCGCTTCACCATGGTCGCGGTTGCTGGCACGCATCATCGACAATGTTGTGTTCTGGGGCCCGTTTTTCCTGATCTCGGTTCCCATCGATGGCTCCTCTCTGGCCAGCGACGCCCTCATGTTCCTGCCCGTTTTTCTGGGACTCGCGGGACTGCAAGCCTACCTCGTCGCGACCACCGGACAATCACTGGGCAAGAAAACGCTGCGGATCCGGATCGAAAATCACGGTGGCGGCAATCCAGGCTTTGACCGCGCGTGGTTGCTGCGGTCATTCCTCTTCAACCTGGTCGAGATCCCCGTCAGCGGACTCCTTTTGTGGATCCCGTCGCTCGTTGATTCGATGATGGTGTTTACCCGTGACGGCCGAACGCTCCACGACCGCATCGCTGGCACCGTCGTCGTCAACGTCAACGGCCGTCCGCCCCCTTGAAACGGCAACGCAGACCGCAGGGCCAACCAGGACCGTCAACCCCAACAACCCGCCAAACCATGCGCCCCCAACCCACCTTCGCACCACCGTCCGCCAAACGCAGTCTCGTGCTTCGGCTCTCCATGTCGCTCGCGCTGCTCATCCTAACCGTCGCAGGTTGCGACCGGGGAGCCGACGAGCAACCCGCGTTGAAGATGGTGCCTCAGGCGGCCGGCATCGGATGGATGATCTCATTTGCGGGCGCTCCGGTAGATCCGGGCACCCTGCGAGTTCAGGTTGGCAAGGACGCCGAGTTCAGAACGCTGCGTCGCCCCGTGATGATGTTGCCCGTCGACACAAAGGCGACCGAGATCACGGTGTACTACACGCAAGCCGGGAGCGAGCACGGCCCGCTGGTGTTCCAGTTCGACCCCGCTTCCGTGCAGCTGAATCAAGGCAAGAACATCTTGGACATGCTGACCACGAGTTGGGTCACTTGGCGCCACCATCACGGGAAAAACTTCGTCAATTTTGGGTTTCTCAACCTGCAGTCGTGCGCGATTAGGACGGTCGAATACGGCCTTGACGGTACGCTCGACCAGATGTGGACACTGCCGCCGTGCCGCCACGCGGGTATCGCAGAGGACGGGGACGAAAGTTCTCTCGAGGTTCCGTTGGATGCACGAACGATCGCCGTTCGCGTCACCTACGTGGACGGCGAGCAAACCGCGATTCAGCACTTTCCAGCCGGACGCAAGATCGAGGCAGGCGCCCGAGCTGCCAAGGAGGCGGAGGAGGTCGCGGAGGCGGAGGCGGAGGCAGAGGCGGTCGCGAGGGCCAAGGCGGCCGCGGAGGCAGAGGCGGCGCGGGACCTGGAAGAAGCCGCGAAGTCGTCCTTCTCTGAACGATTGCTGCACGCGGTCCCAAGCCTGGCACCCGCGCCGACGAAGGATCTCGCGCACGACCGCAACCGCACGGTGTGTCTACTCCCGGTCGACGGCGACGCCATGACGGACCTGGTTGGAACAACGGAGGACGGCCAGACGCTGGTCGCGCTTTCTGGGGACGACGGGAGTCTGTTGTGGCACCGTACCTTCAAGGCCGTTGAAACAACTTTTTGTGCTGGCGGTCTCCTGGTCATTCAGCACACGGACCTATCGCTCACCCTCGTGCAGCCGAGCTCGGACACGGTCACGAGCACACCGTCCTTGACCAGCGAGGTGGCCCACGTCGGCAAGGGCGATCATTGCCTCAGCGTTGCCGTCGAGACGGGCGCGACGACTGCCCTGTCGGAGCGCGGGGACGCGATCTCCAGCTGCGAGGTGCCGCGTCGCAAGCTCAAGGCACACGCAATACGGCCCCCTATGGGCACGCGCTTCGACCGTCAGACCTATTGGCTGACCCCGCCTGTGAGCGCGTTCGACACGCGAGCGCGCCTCGTTGCGTCCGCCGGACGAAAGGGCGATGGGATCGATCTTGAGGTGGGCGAGCACGGCCCGAAGAAGTTCCGCTGGAGCATCGAGCTTCCCTACGCGTTCGAGCACCGGGCTGACGGCGCGGGCGACGTGCGACCGTGGCTGCAGCTGGCGGGCGGACCGAAACTCCTGACACTACTCGCCTCCAACGACGATGCGGTGTGGCTGGCCACGCTGAACCCCAAGGACGGTGCGGTGGTCCATTCGAGGGAGCTGAAGGGCACTGGTTTGTCGCCAGTGCTGCTGTTCGCAGACCGACATCGGATCCTGCTGCGTACCCACGACGGCTATCAGGCCTACGCCCCCGAGACCGGGGCGTTGCTGTGGTCAATCCCGTGAGCGCCTCCGACGCTAGCCCGGGCCTGCCTGGTCGCTCCTCGACCTGGCCGGGTTGCATTATGCTTGACGGGTCCGGTGGCACTCGCAGACAAATTCCCAACGACCGCGGCCTATATCGCTGCCCTACCCGACGGGCTCGAGAGCCATCCTGACTGTCGGGCCAAGGCGTCGCTGTACCGCACGGTGGTCGATGGGTCGGCGTTGTCGACCGCCGATGCCGCGGAGCTTCCGCAAGTGCTGCGAACGCTGGTCGTCGAACCTGCCCTGGTTTCGAGCTGGATTTCAGAGGTGCACAGCCATGCGTTGATGCTGGCGGTTTACGACCGCCAGTTCGGGGACATCGAGGCGTTCGCCCAGCACGCGTACCTGCGACAGCGCGAACTGTTCGCGGGGCCGTTGTATGCGGTCGCCTTCAAGCTCGTATCGCCCGCCCTCCTGATCAAGACCGCTGCTTTGCGCTGGCGACTGTTCCATCGCGGCGGCATGAGTTTCAGGTCGCAGGACATCACGGCCGACCAGGCGCGAGTCCGTCTGGAGTATCCCGAGGGGGTCTACGAGCCGGTGCTGCGGCGAGCGCTGTGCGAGGCCCTGCGAGCCGCCCTTGATCTCTCAACTGGGGGCGGCGCCCGGGTCGAAGTACAAGACGCGAGTGCTCGGCACACCATCTTCAAGGTGCGCTGGCGAACGTAAGCCCGCCGACCGATTGGAATCGCGAGCGTCCGTGCGGTACAAGTCGAGTGGTGTCGCCGCCGCGACAATCGGACCCGGATCTTGAGCAGAACCTCGTGGTCCGGTCGCTGGCGATGCGCCTGCCGGGTGGCACGCGTATCGGAGCGCACGACCACACGTGGCCGCAACTGGTGTACGCAACGCACGGGGTTGTCACCGTGAGCACCGCTCATGGTGCGTGGGTCGTGCCGCCGCAGCGGGCGGTCTGGGTTCCGCCGCACACCGAGCATACGATCGAGACGATCGGTACGGTCGTGATGCGGACCCTGTATCTGCGTCCGGGCGAGGCGTCGGCGCGGCCGGGGCCATGCTGCGTCTTGCACGTGACGCCGCTGCTTCGCGAGCTTGTCCTTGAGATTGTTCGGGTCGGAATGCTGGACCTGCGTGTGCCAGCGCAGCTGCATCTTGCGGATGTCTTGCGTGACCAGCTGGGTGGCG
>JAESSZ010000969.1 GCA_016763875.1 Nannocystaceae bacterium | reverse complement strand
GGTTCGGCTGTCGGTGGGGCAGTAGCACCCGCCACAGCCTTGATTGTCGTTGTTCGACATATCCCGACGAGCCTCGTTGCCAATGCACGTGCTGTTGGTGAGCCTAGTCTTGGCCCCCAACGCGCCGATGGCCCCCCCGTTGGTCGCCCGATTGTTGGACAAGTCGCACTCATCGCACTCGAACTCGCACGCGAAGAGATAGATGCAACCGCCGTTGCCGGTGTCGAGAATCTGTCCCGACATGGGATCGCGGGTATGAGACCCGGTCGCGCTGTCGGTGCACGTAAAGTTCTTTCCGGACAGCCCACCACCTACGCCGATGCCATCATCGTGGCATTGCGCGTTGATCGCCCCACCGGCCCACTCAAACCAGTTGGCTTGTGTGGCCTCGCTGTCGCCCAGAGCCTCGGGCGCTTGGCCATTGCGAAACGTGATGTTCTGCAGATGCAGCCAGGCGCCCGATGTTTTGGTAACGAGTCGCGTGGTTCCACCGCCGTCGAAAACCGTCGTCCCCGAACCATCGATGGTCGTATCCACGCGGACCACCATCTGTTGGGTGAACACGACCGGGTCTGCGCAGTCCACGACCACAATCCCGCCCGCCTCCACCGCGGCTCGGATCGCCGACTCGGTGCACTGAGACCCGCTGATACTGGCGTCGGGCGCCGAGGTATCCGCGGCACTGCTGCCTTCGCATACCAGGCCGATGGGAGGGATCGGCGGACCGCCATCATCCCCGCCAGCATCCCCGCCACCATCCCTACCGTCGTCCCCGCCTTCGTTGACCGCGCCCGAATCTCCGTCGTCTTGTCCCCCGCAACTGGAAGCGGCGACGTACGTTGCGGCCACCAACAAGCAGCGCATCCATGTCCGGCCAGGCAATACGGTCATGCCAAGACGATAAACCGAACCCGCTTGGTCCCGCCACGCGACCCGCCCCCACATGCAGCGCGCCTGGTCCGACAACGACGTGGAAGGGGGCTCAGGGGGGCGAGAAATTCATGCAGGACCCGGCGATGCCCGGCACGACGCCGCTGAGAAACGTGTTGAACTCCGGCGCACACAGGTCCTGGGTGGCTCCCGCGGGGAACCCTTCGGCGAACTCGGCCAACCTGGGCGAGAGTTCGGCGCCCGCCATCCCATTCCATTGAGGGTTCGGACACGCATTGGGTTGGTCGACGCCGATGAGCGACAGCACCACAACATCCCTGTGGATGTCTCCCTTGAGCGCCGCGATATCTGAGATCCAGTCGGCGGGGTCACCGGCCGAGCCCCATGCCGTCTTCGCCTCGAAGTCGTCTTCCTCGTCCGTCAGGATCACGATGACGAGCAGCGCCCCCTCGCGCAGGAACCCAGTGTTAGGCCCCCCGTCCACGAACTGAGGAGAGAGAGCCTCGATGAGGTGCTCCATCGGGCGCTCGTCGGATGACCCTGCGACCCCGACGCTCAGCGCACATTGAACCTCGGCGGCAAACACCACCGGGTCGAACAACGCGCCGCCCATCTGCATGTACGACTGGCCCGACACAAAGTTGCAGGGCATCGCCGTCGCAGTGACCATCGCTGATTCATCCGTGGTGATGACCCCCACATTGACGTTGTTTACCGCGCTGGCGGTGGATGCGTTGACGGTCATCAGCCACGCCGCCGCACTGCTGCTGATCCGCGTCTGCTCCTCGATCATCGTCGCGGAGTTGTCGACGACAAAAAGGATATCCATCCCGATGCAGGGGACAACCGGGAGCTCGCCGTCGTCGGTCCCTGTCGGAGAGCCGCTGCCCGACGCCGTGCCGTCGTCGTCGTCGTCAGCATCCACGCCCATCGTCGTGCTCCCTTCGCCTTGGGTTGGCTCGTTCGCCGTCTCGCCGCTGCCCTCGCCGGTCGTACCCGAGGTCGCGGTGCCGTCGTCTCGGCCCGCAGCGGAGCCCTGGCCCATCGTCGCGAACTCGAATTCGTTGCTGTCGTCACCGCATGCAAGGACAGCGAACCCGAGCAGCACTGCGGCAGCACGGTTCACTGTGCCCGCCACGCGAGGGTCAATCGTTGGGCGCACCATAGGAGATCCAGAGTTTGATGGTTCCGATCTGTCCCTCGGTCAGCGGCTCGTAGCCTTCCGGAGGCATCGGTGCGTTGACGGTGTCGTCTGCACCACGGATCTTCTTCACGAGATACGAGTTGGTGGGGTTACCCAGTTCAACCAGATCGATCATCGGCAACTGCGTCGACGGCTGCTCAAGCAAGCTGTCCCGCGTATTGCCCGGGCTCAGGTCCAGGCCCGCGGCCGGGTTGCCGCCCCCGTGACAACCCGAGAACGCACAGGCCGCATCGAAAATCGGCTGCACATCACCAGACAGGGTCGCCCCGCTATCGTCCGGAGGCGTGCCGAACTCGGCCGCGTAGTCGCAGTTGACGTAGTCGATGACAGCATCGACGGCTCGACCCTCAGGGGTATCGGCACCTTCGATCCAGCAGGCAACGGCGACGATCTCGGCGGCGGACAGCGGCTGGTTCGCCAGCGGCATCGGACTTCCTGGCACGTTGCCCTGAACACGCTGCAGCAGATACGACTGCCACGGATTGCCGGGATTGAGCTCACGCATCGAGACGTCGGGGTCCGACGCGCCAAACACTCCATCGCGGTTGAGGTCGCCGCCTAGAGTGCGGGTCTCAAGGCTGTCGAGGTGGGTCTGCTCCAAGCCAGCGGCGTTGGTCACGGTGAAATACGTGGCCCCGGCGCCGTAAACGACGTTGGGGATATCATCGATGGTCAGCGGGGCCCCGTACTCAGGCGTACGAGTGAAGCGGACCGTCTCAGGAACGCCTGCCGCGAGCATGCCTTGCGGAATAGGCTCACGCAGGTGCACCTCAAAGGAGGTCGGGCCACTCGGCCCGTAGATCGTTTCGATCCATGCGACCTCGGTGCCCGCCCAGCCCACGTTGTTTCCGGAGGTGAACACCACGTAATCCGGGGACGGCTCGCAGCCGTTGAAAATCGTCTCGGGGTCCGCGGTTCGCTCGGGGAGGTTGCACTCTTTTTCGAAGTACGAGAGCACCGACAGCGGCGTGTCGAGCTCCGGGTACTCCTTGTTGTTGTGGCAGACGTTGTCGAATGGCGTGCAGGTCCGGGTGATCACCTTCTCGTGCAAGGCCATGTACGTCGGAAACTCATCCATGGCTTCCTCGACGTAGGCCTGCGCACTGCCGTCGTCCCCGTTGCCACCGTCGTCAGCCGCGCTGTCATCGTCGCCGCCGTCGTCGGTTCCGGAGTCACCGGAGACGTCGTCCTCGCCGGGATCGTCCTGCTTGCCCTCGGCAGCATCACCCTCCCCGCCTTCACCGAAGTCGCCATGCTCACCGCCGTCGACCGAGCAACCTAGGCCCGCGATAACGCCGAGTACCAATGTCCATTTAGCTCGCTGCTGCAACGTACTGAACCCCTTGCCGCCTCAGTCGGTAAGACACCTACACGCACAGTTTATCCGATTCGCAGCAAGATTTGTTGGTGATCACACAGTTGTTTGTGCCGTGTGCCGACCATGGACTCGGGTCCCCTACACGCAGATAGCGAGGCACTTCCGTGCCTCGCTACCAGTAATCCTGCGATTAACCCTGCGATTACCCCTGCGACCTGCCGCTCCGCGACTACGTCTGGCCGTTGAAGATCGCCGTCATCGGATCGACACCAGGCCAGATATCTTCCGTGTTGATGCCTTGCACGGCGAGGATCGTCGCCATGTGGGAGGTCGTAGAAATAACCTTCTCACCCGGCAGCGGTGCCATCGTCGCCGGATCGGTACGTCCGAACATCTTGCCGCCCTGAGCCGCCACCAGGCCGCCGCTGTACGGGAACGCCTGGTACCGGCAGCCGTTGCCACCAACGTGGTCCGAGCCGCCACCGGAGTTGAATCCGCCTGCGCCAAGGTTGTCGCGCCCAAACTCGCTCGTGACGCAGATGAGAGTGCGCTCCCACATCGTGCTCCCGTCCGGCAGGAACATCCGCTTCAAAGCGAAGTTC
>JAESSZ010000968.1 GCA_016763875.1 Nannocystaceae bacterium | reverse complement strand
CGATTTATCTGGTGCAAATGCCGGTCGATAGTCCGCGTGGGGTTCCTCAACCCCGGACCCCTGCGGCCTGGCGTGCCAGCGCTCGTATCCTCCCGGCGATGCCCGCCCTGAGCGACAAGTCTCTGCGCCCGATCTTCCAACCCGACGGCGACGATGCGCCCATCCGTGCCCTCGTGGTCGCGGGCGCTTGCGGCAACGTTGGCTTGGGCAAACTCGGTCAGTTCGCGCGACTGATGGCAAAGCACGGGATCCCCGTCGTGGCGCTGGACCTCTCCGACAAAGTGCAAGACAGCAAGACCGCGCTGCGCAACGCCTACGGCGATCACTTCAAGACCGAGGTGGTCGACCAGATCCTCGAAGGCGTGCGCATCGTCCAGGGTGGGATCGGTGACCTGCCCCAGGATCTTCGCGTCGGTTTTGTGTTCGAGGCCATCCCCGAGCGCCTCGACATCAAGCACGCGTTCTACCGCGAGGTCCGGGCGCGTGATCCCGAGGCGTACATTTTCTCAGCCACCAGCGGGTACCCCTCCACGGTGCTTTTCGAAGGGCTCGATGGCGCTGACCGCTGCGGGGTCATGCACCCGTTCTTCCCGCACCTGACCAACAAGCTGTGGGAAGTCCCGCGCGACGGTGCCTGCACCAGCCCTGAAACCGTGAAGATCATGGCCCGGTTCCTGGGCGGGCTCGGCATGAGCACGATCGCGGTCAAGGACGTACCCGCGTTCGCGGCCGACCGAATCTTCTGCGGGATGATGCTCGAGGCCGTGCGGATCCACGACTCGATGGGCCTGTCGCCCGCGCAGGTCGACGACGTCTGCAAGAAGACCTTCGGCACCTCACCCTTCTTTGTCCACAACTTGATCCGGGGCGCCAACTATCTATCGGCGCACTGCATGGAACTCATGCGCGGCGAGGAGGACTCCACCCTGTTTGCGATCCCCGAGGTTTGGAAGGCGTACGTCGAGGATCCCGACAAGCAGTGGCCCTACGAGCGCGGGGAGAAATGCCCACCACAGCACGTTCAGGCGGTACGCGAGCGCTTCCTTGGCATGTTGCTTTCCCTGACGGCGGCGATGGTCGACCGCAAGGTTGCCAAGCTGGACGCGCTGAACTACCTCTGTGAAAACGCCCTTGCGTTCCGCACCGGAACACCCGCCCTGGTGGCCGAACTCGGCACCGAAGAGGCCCAGCGCCTCGTGACGAGCTTCGTCAAAGACCAGGGGATCACCCACGCCGACCGCGTCGCCCCGCACCAAGTCTTCGCGGCAGACGCAGCGCCTTGGCACGAGATCTACGTTGGCACTGCCGTCATCGATGGCGTCGGTTTACTGTCGCTGAAACGCGCCACGCTCAACCACACCTTCATCGATCAACTCGACGCGGCCTATGAGCGCCTCGCCGGTGACGACGCGGTCAAAGCGATCGTGATCGCCCCAGACGGTACGTACCTGCGCGAGACCGGACACGGCGCCGACCTCGGGGCATTCGTTCCCGTCCTCGGCAACCAAGAGCAAGCGCTGGCGCTGATCCAGCGCTGGAAGACGACACTGACAAAGTTGCGTGGCGGCAAGCCAACCGTCGCTGCCCTCGTGGGACGTGCTTTGGGCGGAAGCCTTGAGCTCGTCGCGAACTGTCACGCCCGCATCGCGGGCGAGGGGGCGCGGCTGCAGTTCCCGGAAACCACGGTCGGCGTGGTCCCGGGCCTTGGCGGCTGCCACCTGCTGCACCGCGCCATCGATGCGGCGCATTGGCCCGCGCTCAACGAGGCCCTTCTCAGGGGCGTGACCATCGCGGCGGATGACGCCAAGGCCTGGGGTTTTGTCCACAACATCGTGCCGATCCGCGAGCTGCCGCAGCAGAGCATGGCGCTGGCCAGTCGACTTGCCAGCGGTGAGACTGCGATGCCCGCGTTTCGCGAGGGCGCCGCCACCGTCGAGGTCTCGATGGACATCTCGCCCAAGAGCGCGTCGGGCCTCTCGCTCGACGGCGACCTTCGTGCACTGCTCGCCTCCACCATCGAGGCGGCCAACGCCGCCACGGTATCGGACGGCGCGGCTCTGGAGTCTCAGCGCGCGGCACAAAGCCTGGCCGCCAGCGCCGCGAGCATCGGTGTCAAAGCCGCGCTGCGCGGCCGACAACCCAAGTTCGACCAGCCCCTGGTTTGATGCTGTGTTGATGACCGGACCACCGTAGGTGCGCACCAGCGCGCCTACGGCGTGGTCTCAGGCCCGGTCGCCGGTTCAGGCGGCCGAGGTTTGACCACGATCGGGCGCGGGACCGGCCCGAGCACCGAGAACGCGACCAAGCCCCCATCTCGCCGCGCCAGCAGGCGTCGACGACGAATCCAATGGTCAGGCACAGAGCGGCCCAGCAGCGCCGCAACCGCCTCGCGTGGCCGAGCGGTGGCATTGCCGTCCAGCGCGAGCGACAGATGCAGCGCCCCGTCGCGTACCGACGCCGACCGAAGCACCGCGCCAACATCGACCGAAATCGACCGGGCGGGGATTCGCCCGCCGCGTTTGGTGCGACGTTTTTTGGCCGGGATCTCGCGTTGCACAACCATCGGGGAGTCCATGCGCTGTGACAGCCCCGCATTCGCCTCAGCCACGAGTTCTGGCGGCAGCGCCACCTCGTAGTCGGCAGCGACCACCAAACGACCCAAACGCTCTTCGTCCGGCTCGACCAAACGAGTGCCAACGATCGTCAGCCCGGGCGGGGTGACCGCCGCAAGCATCTCGCCAAGTTTCTGGGCACGCTGGGTTCGCGTCTGGGCGGTCCACTCCCCGGTCATGTCCAACACGCTATCGTCCAAGATCACGTCGAGGTCGACAACCTCTTCGTCCGCTGCGTGCCCGAGAGCCAGCGCTGGCCCGAAGGTCATCCGCGGATTGGGATTGAAGCCGCGCGAGAACGCCAGTTGGATACCCGCCCGACGAACCATGCGTGGGATGACCCGGAGAAGATCGCGGTGCCCGAGAAAACAACCCGTGTCGTGTTTCGCGAACAGCACCCGCAGTCGAGAGTACGGCGCCTCGGCCACGTGCTTGAACGCGCTGCTGTCGGCCTGCCTGGACTTGGGCAGTCGACCCGACAAGTTGGAGATCTGCACCAGCGTAAGACTCGGGGCCTCCTCTACAGGAGGCTCGGTCGAACTATCGGTGCGCCGATTCGCCAACGAGCGCAACGCCTCGATGCGCTCCTGCCTCATGTCGGTCATGTCGCAAGCGATGCCGCAGTCGTAGCAAACCAAGCGCCGAGTATCGGTCGTGGCTGTATCCAGCGTCCGGTGATGGACCTTGTCGCCAAACGGTTTGCCGCACGGTGGGCTGATCCGACTCGCAACCGCCTTGCGCCACTCGGCCGCCAGAAAGCCCGGCTCCAAACCAACGTCGATGTGATCCCACGGCAAACGACCGTCGACGGGAATGGTGCGGGTGAACACCTCGGGGGCAATGCCGTGCGCCTGCAAGGCATCCAGCCAGCGATCGAACGAAAAGCACTCCCGCCATCCGTCGAAACGCGCGCCCGTCTCGTAGGCGGTGAGCAGCACCTCGCCCATGCGTCGGTCGCCGCGAGCAAAGAGACACTCGAGCCAGCTCTCGTGCACCGAGTGCGTCTTGAGTCCGAGCTTCACGGCCTTGCACGCCTGCTTGAGCATGGTGACCTTGCTGTGCAGGTCGGTCATCGAGTCCATTGCCGCCCACTGAAAGGGCGTGTGCGGTTTGGGAATATGCTGCGAGACACTCACCGTCACCGAAGGGACGCGTGGCAGCTCGTGCTTCGCGGCGCAAGCCTTGGCGATGTCGAGCAGCCGTTCCCCTGTGCGCACGATGCCCATCACATCGGCCTCGGTCTCCGTCGGCAGTCCCATGATGAAGTACACCTTCATCCGGTCGTAGCCGCGCTCGAAGATACGCTGCGCCGACGCCTCGATATCGGCATCGGAGACGTTCTTGTTGATCACGTCCCGCATCCGCTGCGTGCCCGCCTCGGGGGCAAAGGTCAGCCCGTTGATCCCGACGTCTTTGATCTCATCGAGCAGCTCGCCCGTAAGCCCGTACGCCCGTAGGCTCGCCACGCCCAGCTCGACCTTGCGTTTCTTGAGTTCGGGTACCAGCGCCTTGATCAACGGATCGATGCAGGACACGTCCGCAGTCGAAAGCGCCGTGAGGCTCGTTTGCGAGTAGCCTGCGGCGTCGACCCCGGAGAGCACCGCCTTGACGACCTCCTCTGGGCTGCGCTCTCGCACGGGCCGGTAGATGATGCCCGCCTGGCAAAAGCGGCAGCCTTCGGTGCATCCGCGCGTAATCTCCACCGCAGCCCGCTCGAAGATAGCTTCCGCGTACGGCACCGGAAATCGGTCGGGAAACGGGAAGGCGTCGAGATCGCGGACCCACACTCGGCCGATCGTCGTGGGCGCCTCGGCAGCAATGCCAGCCTCGCTCAGCCCGACCACGACCGCCATCTCGGTCTGCGGATCGACTTCGACCCGATACATCGACGGTACATACACCCCGGGCATCTGGCACAACGCGGCGAGGATCTCCGCACGCGTTTTTCCCTCGCGACGCATCGTGCCGACCGTGCGCAACAAGTCTGGCAGGACCTCTTCGGCTTCGCCCACCAACAGCGCGTCGATGAACAGCGCGATCGGCTCGGGATGGGTGGCCGTGGGACCGCCCGCGATCACGATGGGGTCCGTCTCGGACCGGTCGGAGCTTCGCAACGGCACGCCACCCAGGTCGAGGTTGAGCAGCACGTTGGTGTAACTCATCTCGTACTGAAGTGAGAATCCCACCACGTCGAAGGCCGACAGCGGGCGTCGACTTTCGAGACTGATCAGGGGCAGGCCGCGCTCACGCAGTTCGGCCTCCATGTCGATCCACGGCGAGAACGCGCGCTCGCAGACCAAGTCGTCGGCCTTGTTGATCAGATCGTAGATGATCTTGGTGCCCAGGTGACTCATCCCGACCTCGTAGAGGTCCGGAAATGCGAGGACAAAGGTGCACGTCAGGCCGGCATCCGCGTCCTCGGTGCCCGTGGTTTTGTCGGTGTCGCCCTCGGCGCCGCCCGCGACCGTGTCCCACAACGGAAGTTTGCGGATGTGTTGCTCCTCCCCGCCGAGGTAGCGCGCGGGCTTGGTCACGCGCCCCAAAAACTCGGCCCAGGGGTGGGCCGGAAGGCCACGGGTGTGCTTCAGCTCGACCATCAGACCCGATCGAATGCCATACCCCACAGGCCTGAACAAGTTGGCTGGCCCCCAGCGCTTGCGCGCGTGCCCCGCCGACTTATGATGCGTCCCGCGTGAAGGACCTCTACCAGGTACTCGAAGTTGATCGATCAGCGACGGCCGACGAGATCAAGAAGGCCTATCGCAAGCAGACGCGCGAAAATCACCCCGACCGCAACCCCGACGACGCGGCCGCGGAGGAGCGCTTCAAGCTAGCCAACGGGGCCTACGAGGTTCTCGGCGACGCCAAGAAGCGCGCGGCGTTCGACGAGTTCGGGGAGATGAGTCTCACCCAGAACTTCGACCCCGCGCGCGCGCGCGCGTACCGACAGGCGCAGCAGCAGCGCGCGAGAACGCCAGGATTTTCGTCCGACGACCTCGGACCGATGTTCGACGACGTCACCCAGGCGCAGCACACGAGCTTCGACGACCTCCTGTCGCGCTTGTTTGGCGGAGGGCGCGTGGCCGGCAGCCACCGGCGAGTGGGCCGCGGGGCGAACATCGAAGGCGAGATCAGGGTCTCGCTCATGGACGCGCTGCACGGGGTCACGGTGCCACTGCGGGTCGAGGGGGCAGACGGCGAGGCACGAACGCTGGACGTCAAAGTGCCCCCCGCGATCTCCGATGGCGGCAAGCTCCGGCTACGCGGCCAGGGTGGCGATGGCGAGCCCAACGGCGACATTGTGCTGACGGTGCGGGTGACCCAAGGCCGCCGCATGACCCGACGCGGCAACGACCTCAGACTCAGCGTTCCGGTGACCGCATACGAGGCCCTGCGTGGCGGACCCGTCGACATTCCGACGCCGTGGGGGCCCGTGAGCGTGAAACTGCCCCGCGGTTCTCAAAACGGGCAAACGTTGCGCTTGCGTGGCAAGGGGGTGCAACCTCGCGACAAAGAAGCCGGAGACCTGCTGGTTACGCTCGACGTACGCCTGCCTGAAGACCCCAGCGACGCGCTGGTGGCCGAACTGGAGAAGGCGCAGGGCACCGAGTTGGTCCGCGCCGGCTTGGTACTGTAGCGCGGTGCGGTGCTGTAGCGCGCGCCGTGGCCCAACAGCGGGAGCGGGCGTGCGTGGTATGAGTGGCCGAGCATGAGCCGGACGCTACCTATCGTGGGCCAGACGCCAGCGGTATCCCCGCGTGCCCCACGACGACGTCACCCCTCGTGGCTCCGCGTCCCAATGCCGGGCGGCGACGGCTACCGCGACCTCAAGAAGATGGTCGGGGAACTTGGCCTTCACACCGTCTGTCAGAGCGCAGGCTGCCCCAACATCGGCGAGTGCTGGAACAACCGCGCCCTCACGGTCATGATCCTGGGCGACATCTGCACGCGGTCGTGCCGCTTCTGCGACGTGAAAACCGGACGCCCGCTGCCAGTCGACGAGGGCGAACCGAAGCGGGTGGCGAGCATGTTGGCGTCGTTGTCGCTGTCGCACACGGTGATCACCTCCGTCGATCGTGATGACCTTGCCGACGGCGGCGCGGAGATTTGGGCCGAGACCCTGCACGCGTGCCATCTCGCCGCCCCGGACATGACGATCGAAGTGTTGGTCGGCGACTTCAAGGGCGCGGTCAAGGACATCGACACCGTGATCGACGCCCGACCGGATGTCTTTGGCCACAACCTGGAGACCGTGCCTCGCCTCTCCAAGCAGGTGCGTGTTCAGGCGCGATACGATCGCAGCTTTGCGGTGCTGGAGCGAGGGCGGCAGCGCGGCATGTTGACCAAGACTGGCCTCATGCTCGGCCTCGGCGAGACCGAAGCCGAACTCCATGAGGTCATCGGCCAACTCGCAAAGCTCGGGCTGTCGATCCTCACCCTGGGCCAGTATCTGTCCCCCACCCGCTCGCATTTGCCGGTCGAGCGCTACGTGCACCCGGACGAGTTCGCGGCACTCAAGACCTTTGCGCTTGGCCTGGGGATCCGCCACGTCGAGAGCGGCCCGCTGGTGCGGAGCAGCTACCACGCCGAAGGCCAGTCCGAGCTAGTGGCGCGACTGCTCGCTGAGTCGCGCCCGAGCTAGTTCGGATTACGCGCGGTCCGCCAGGACCTGGCGAATCATCGAGAGCGCCTCGGGCACGCGCTTCTTTGGGATGTTGACCCGCGTCGGCATGCCCCCGCCGATCTCCAGCAACTCAACGAAGTTCAAGCCACTCTCAAACGGGGCGGCGATGGTCGCGTTACCCGCGTCGAGCACGACGGACACCGTCGCGATCTTCTGCCCCAGGAGCAGCAGTTCTGTCTTGTCGAACGCAGGCGTATCGGACAGGACCTCAAGGTACGCCACGTCGCCTTCGACCACGTAACGCTCAGCCAGCGTTGCCGCGGACGCCGCCATGCGGTCGAAGTCGGCCGCGGCCTCCGCGATGCTGTCGTCCTCGATCCCGGGCTTGCGGCCGTCGATCAAGTAGCGAAGGATCCGCCGTTTGAGGGTGTGGTCGAGCCAATGGGCTCGCAGGGCCTTGTCGATCCGCAAGGCCACCGGCCCGGGCACACCAAGGCGCGTATCGACGGCGTGCGCATCGCGGTCTGCGCCCGGATACGGTTCCTCACCACCGAGGATCCATTTTACCGCGGCGTACAGCCCGTCGAGATCAAAATGACAAACGATCGTGTCGAT
>JAESSZ010000967.1 GCA_016763875.1 Nannocystaceae bacterium | reverse complement strand
GGAGCCCGGCGGCGTCGAGATGCACGATCGCGGCGGGCCCCAGGGCGGCTTGGAGGGTGTCGGTCGCTCGGGTCTCGACCACCGCGGGTGCAATCGCGGCACAGATGAGCGCGGCGCCCACGAGCGCACGCGCGCACTGTCGCTCGACCGCCGAGCCCCTGGGCGACTGCGACCCTTGGACGCTCGATCCCTCGCCCGACGAGGGATCGCCGGGCGAGGGATCGCTCGTACTCGCGTCGGGAGTCCTCGGAGGCGAAGCCGCTTGCGTAGGTTCGGTCACGTCGTTTCCAGCCCGAGTGTCGGGGGCAATGTCGCGTCTATTACTGTCGCGTCTATTGGAGAAGCGGGCGTGCCACGGGACGATGAGTCAGTCGCGGCGCGAGCGGGACCCGGTCGAGCATCGTGCCGACGAGATCCTCGTATGCGAGCCCCGCGGCCCGGGCGACGCGCACCACGACTGAATCGCGGTGCAGCGGCGGCAGAGGTTCGACCTCGATGATCATCTCGTTGTTGCGCGGGTGCAGCAGCACATCGACGCGGGTCAGGGCTGGGCCAGGCCCAAGGGCCGACACGGCGCGGCGGGCGAGGTTGCCGATCCCGTCCAAGCGGCCCCGGCTCAGATCCGGTGGGGTCACCATGGAAAGGCCGACGCCGTGGGCGTCCGGGCGTTCGAGGATCTCGGCGAAGCCCAACACGCGCTCCCCGAGCAGCACGACCTGGATCTCGCGGCCCACGACTTCACGCTCAAGCAGCAGCTCGTTGTCGATCTCCATCGCTCGCTCGACCCCCGCACGGACGTCCGCCAATTCGGCGACCCGCGTGATGCCAAGACCGTGCGCTCCGCGCCGAGGTTTGACGTAACAAGGCCAGCCCAGCAACTCCAGGGCGCGCTCCGAAGCCCGTGTATGGGCACCCAGCGCCACGGCGGCCGGCACTGGGAGGTTGTGGTACGCGAGCAGTTGCCGCGCACGGATCTTGTCGAATGCCAACGCGACGCCGGTGGAAGGCGGTCCGACATGCGGAGTCCCGCGCATCGCAAGAAGGGCCTGAACATCGCCCGCACCCCCTCGGCGTCCGTGCAGCGCGAGCAGACACGCGTCCACCGGGGTACGGCGGAGCGTGAGATCGAGGTCGCTGTTGGCTGCAATAGGGATCGCTTGGTGCCCCAATGCTTCGACTGCATCGACGAGATCTGAGGCACTGCGGAGGTCTACGACCCCCTCGGCAGCGCGATCTGCATCAGGATCGGCGGTGATAGCCGCGTCGGTGCCCGCATCGGCATCGCACCCGGAGGGTGACTCAGCCAACGCAGAGGCCGAAAAGGCGCCATCCGAAACGACAATTCCCAAGGTGAGCGGACGCATCGACCACGGCCGCTAGCAGGCCTTGCCAAGTGTGAGCAAATTTTCGGATAGTTCGGGTGCTTCGCTGAGCCCCTCGGCGTTCTCGGCCAATGCTTGGCCGACGACCGGAGGTCGCCGGAGCCCCACCACAACCTTTCGCGAGCAACCCGGATAACCACGGGGCGGAACCCACGACAGGGTCCAGGCTCACCACGAACACAAAAGAGAGACCGAGATGACCTTTCTCGAGGCTGCGATTGAAATCCTTCGCGACGCCGATGGTGCCATGCACTACGCCGAGGTCGCCAAGTTGGCGGTTGACCGAAACCTACTTTCCCACGTTGGCCGCGATCCTGAAGCGGCGATGAGGAGTTGCCTGACATCCGCTGTGCGGACCGGACGTGGCGGGGAGGAGCCGCTCATTCTGCGGGAAAAACCCGCGCACTACGGGATACGCCCAGGGGCTGAACTACCCGCACCAAAGGCTCCTCCGGCGGCAAAAGAGCCCAATGATGTCAGCGAGACAGCGGCAAAGTCGAATGCAGATTCGAGTGATGCTGACAGTGGCCGGGGCAAGACTCGAGGCCGACGTCGACCACGGGCCGCCCGCGGGGAGGCACCGGCGCCAGCGTCCGTTGAGGTGATTCCCGTGCGAACCAAGCGGGGGGTCAACGGCGAGGCCAAACGCGCGCCGCGGGTGGGCGCAAAAGCGAAGCCCGCGAGCAAGACGGGGCAGGGGCGTCGCACCGAGACCGACGAGGCCGCGAGCAACAACGACGCCAGCAATGTGGAGTTCGAGGCGCCCTCGGGCAGCGGGCTTGACGGGGTTACGGACGTCGCGGTCGTGATGGCCAACGCGATGTCGCGCCTGGTCGAGGAGCGACCAGAGCTCCGCGATGAGCTCGACGCCATGCAGCAGACGCCCGAGCCGGAACCGGAACCGGCGGCAGCACCCGCGCCCATGGGGCCGGGCGCGGGACTCGCGCGAAGTGCGCGACCGCACGGGGACAGTCGATCCCATGGGGATAGCCGAGAGGAAGACCGCTCAAGTCGTCGCCGACGTCGCCGACGTCGCCGCGGCAAGCGTGTCGAGTGGTCCGCTGAGGCAAGCGCGGGCAATGGCGCGCTCACGGTGGGTGAGAAGCTGCTCGACGGCGTGGCGTCGGTCCTGGGTGAGTCCGGGTCACGGTCCCTCCACGTCCGGCAGATCGCCGAGATGCTGGCCCAGAAGGGTCTGCTGGGAGGCGAGATCTCAGAGATCGAACGCGCAGTGACCGCTGAGATCTTGATTGATCTGCATCGTCGCGGTCGGGCCTCGCGGTTCGTGGCCCGCGGTGACGCGCGCTACCAGTTGCAGGGCACACGCCTGCCCGAGAAAGTCGCCAAAGCGGAGCAGGCGTTCAGGGAGGCTGCTCGCGCTCTTGAGGCTGAGACGCAGACGCAACTTTTGCAGTGGTTGCAGTCGCTTGGGGCACGTTCTCTCGAGTCATTGGTGAGGATGTGGCTGAGCGCGGAAGGCTACGCATTGCATGCGGCGCTCCCGCCCAACCGTGGCCTGGGCCGACTTGTCGCGCAGGACCCCGACCCCGAAGAAGAGGACGGCCGCACCCTGGTCTTGGTCGTGCCTCGCCGAACGGTGCTCGACGCCAAACTCTGGGAAGGCGACTTGGAGCGCAATAATTGCACCCAGGTCCTAGTGTTCAGCATGGGCGATGTTCCCGAGGACTTCGCTTTGGCCGAGAGCGGTCGACTGATCCGCGCCTCCGAGTTGGCGGGTTGGTTGAACGCACACAAGGTTGGGGTCACCGATTTTTCGCTCGCGGTGCAGGTGCTCGACCCCACCCTGATCGAGTCGATCGCCGGACTCGACACCTGAGTGCGCGGACGGCGCTGAACACCCGGTGACTGCGACGACTCCGACCTCGCCCGCGGCCCCCGTAGCGCTACCCGCGCGCGGGGCATGGCTGGGGCGCGAGGGATTCGCCGATACCCTGCAGCGCCAACTCGCGGCGCGTGACGCGCTGGCAGACGGCACCGGTGCGCCGGTCGTGTTCGCGGTGGAGCATCCGCCGGTCCTGACGCTGGGTCGGCGGGGAACACGCGACGACGTACTCTGGACCGATGCGCAGTTGGCGGAGGCTGGCGTCGAGGTCTGCGCGTCCCCCCGCGGTGGCCAAGTGACGCTACACGCGCCCGGGCAACTGGTCGTGTATCCAGTGGTCCGCATCGGGTGGCGGATCCGCGCCCACATCGTTGGCCTTGGCGAGGCTGCGGCGGCGTTGCTGATCGGCCTCGGAATTCCGGAGGCTGAGTTTCGCCTTGAGCAACCCGGCGTGTGGGTGGGGCCGCGCAAGATAGCGTCGATCGGCGTGCACGTGAGCCGTGGGATCACGGTCCAGGGGATCGCCATCAACCTCGATCCTGACGAGACACTTTTTGGCGCGTTGGTGTCATGTGGGCTCAGCGGGGTGCAAATGACCAGCGTTCGGCGCGAGACTGGTGCGGCGCCAAGTGTGCAGGACACCGCGGGCGCATTCGTACGGTTGTGGGCGGCGCGCTACGGCGCCGAGGTCACTTGGCCATCCGACTCGCCGTGAACCGCGCGCCGCCTTGGGCCCCGACGCCAAGTCGGCGTGGGGTGCTATCGTTGCGACGGCTGTGCGCAGCACGACGGGGATTCGCGTGGCGATGGCGCTGATCGCGGCTGCGATTGGCTTGGCTGTCAGTTGTGGAGGCGCGGGGCGCG
>JAESSZ010000966.1 GCA_016763875.1 Nannocystaceae bacterium | reverse complement strand
TTGCCACCCCAATGTTGGTGGTGGCAGGCCTTGGACTGGGACTGGGACTGGGACTGGGTTGTGGGGTGTCCGGCTCCGATGAGCAGGCCTCGCTCGGTTTTCCAACCGACGGGTCCTCGGGCAAGACCGACATCTTTGGCCGCGCCCTCGTTGGCGTGGCCGCCCCCTACACGCCCGACCCACGTCTTGCCGACGATGCGGTCGCGGCGGAGCTCGATAGCAACGTTCGCTCGCGACGCGAGCAGGCGTGGCAGACGGTGCATCAGGTTTTGCAGCCGGTCCCACTGTTGGGGTTGGCCGAGGTGGCCGAGAACAACGAGCCGCTCACCCTCGAGGAGGGGGAGGTTCCCACGGTGCCGCGGTGGGAGACCTGGTACGGAATCGACGATATCAAGCGGATGTTTCAGGGCTTGTACGGGCAGTTGACGCCCGCCCAACGCCAGGGCAAGGAGCCGTTCAGCGCCGAGCAACTCCAAGCCATTGAGGTTTGGAACGCCGAGGCGCTTGACCGATCCAAGTTCTGGCCGCTTGAGCGCTACCTCGAAAACATCGAGGCGCTGTTTGGTGAATGCGGCGAGGGCCAAGATCCAGAGGCATGCGCGATTGCCCGGCAGAGCAACTTCTCAGGTGCCGCTGGGGGCATCGCGCGCATCACCTACAGTCCTGGCACGACGATGCACGTCCTGGGCAACTACGCCCAGGTCCTGGACTGCATCGAATCGGTGAACACGCTGCCGCGCGACACCGAGCAAACGGACGAGAGCAACTTCTCCCACTGTTTCGACGAGGAGTTTCCGGCCGACGCCGTGCTGGTCAAAGCCCAGTGGTCGCGCGTCGACTTCGAAGGCGACATCCCCGTGTTCGACACCAGCGCCGAGGCGCTGACTCGCCGGTTGGGGCCCGGTAAGACCGCCGACTGGGGCGCTGACGGCGACAGGCGCGCTCGGCCCGACGCCAAGCAGGCCTACACGATCTCGTTGCGCTCGGGTTCGACGTTTCGGCTCACAGGTCTGCACATCATGACCAAGGAGCTGCGGCACTGGCAGTGGATCACGTTGTGGTGGAGCGATACGCCCGACGACGACTTCGGCGCCGATCGTCCGGACGATCTGTTCGGCGAGCTTCCGTCCGTCTGGGGCAACTACAAGATGTGCGCGGTGACCTCTTACGAGGAAGGGGATGCCGATCCCGCCGGGCGCTACCCAGACTTTCCCTCGCTTGGCGCCGCCCTGGCCGCCACCGCGAAAGCGGGGCAGCCGAGTTGGTGCAGCAACCCTTACGTCGAGCACGGCCGCGGCAACGCTCGGACCAATTGCATTGGCTGTCATCAACATGGCGGTGCGGTGGTCGACCTCGATTGGGGCGGTGACTCGCTGCTGGACGGACTCGACCTCGAAGTGGTCATCGACGACGACGAGAAGTTCCCCAACAACGGACGCGCAAAGATCCGCGAGGTGTTTCCTGCGGACTACCTGTGGTCGTTCTCTCGCGTCGACGATTTCTCGCACGTGATGTTGGCGGAGGTCGATCATGTGGACCACGGCGACAACACAGCCCTGTCGCAGCAAATCGACAGCGTGCTGGCCCTGGAGGGGGCGGCTGATATCGGTCAGATCGTGTTCTCCACCAACTGCGCGAGTTGCCACGGCGAAGACGGCAGCGGTGGATTTGGACCGTCGCTCTTCGAACGTGTTCCCGCGCGCGACGACCAAACGCTGCTGACGTCGATTCTCATCGGGCTGGGCGACATGCCGGCCTGGGGCGAGGCGTTGCGCGACCAGGAACTCGCCGACGTGCACGCGTTTCTGCGCGACGCGTTCGAGTAGAGTCGCGACCACCTCACGCGACCACCTCATGCATCCAGTGGCGCGAGCAGCCGCTGCAGATCCTCGGGCGCGAGGCGTAGTCCGTCGGTCGAGCGGGACTCGGCGCCTTGTGCGATGGCGTCCGCCAGCGCGCGCTTGCGTTCCTGCATCGCGATGACCCGTTCCTCGACGGTGCCCGTGCACACCAGTCGGTAGACGGTGACCGGCTGCGTCTGCCCGATCCGCACGGCGCGGTCGGTGGCCTGCGCTTCCACGGCGGGGTTCCACTAGGGGTCGTAGTGGATCACCGTGTCCGCTGCGGTGAGATTCAGCCCAGTGCCGCCAGCCTTGAGCGAGATCAGAAGCATCGGAAACTCGGCCGCCTGAAACGCGTCGACGATGTCTTGGCGATGGGTGGTTTTTCCGGTGATCTGCCGGTACCCGATCGCCTGCGCATCCAGGCCTTGGGCCACGATGTCGAGCATGCTGGTGAACTGGCTGAAGATGATCGCGCGCCGCCCTTGGCCATGCAGCTCGGTCAGCAGCTCAAGCAGCCGTTCGGTCTTGGCACTGGGTGCCCCACGTTGCTTGGCCGTCGCTTGTTTCACGAGGGAAGGGTGGCAGCACACCTGGCGCAGCTTGAGCAACGCGTCGAGCACGATGATGTGGCTCTTGGCCAACCCCTTGGCCTCGAGCGCCCGTCGGACGCGCTTCTCCATGGTCATCCGCACGGACTCGTACAAGTCTCGCTGTGCGGTGTGCAGCGGGATCGAGACGAGGATCTCGGTCTTGGGCGGAAGCTCCGGGAGCACCTGCTGCTTGGTGCGACGCAGCATGAACGGCGCGATGCGGGTCGACAACGCCGCCAGTCGCCCGGCATCACCGTGGCGTTCGATGGGGGAGCGGTACACGCTGCGGAAGTTGGCAATATCCCCGAGCAAACCCGGCGCCACGAACGTGAACAACGACCACAACTCCTCGAGGTTGTTCTCCATCGGGGTGCCCGACAAACAGATGCGCTGCCGGGCGTCCAGTGCCCGTGCTGCGGCGGCGACCCGGGTCCGCGGATTCTTGATCGCCTGCGCTTCGTCGAGGATAACGATGTGCCATTTGGTTTGGCGCAGCTCGACGTCTCGACTGAGCAGGGCGTAGGTGGTGATCACCAGCTGCGGCCGCGAGGCACGCAGGACCTCGGCGCGATCGGGGCCATGGTAGATGGCGCAGGGCAGCGACGGGGCAAACCGAGCGCACTCGCGGGCCCAGTTGTGCAGCACGCTGCGCGGGGCGACGACCAAACACGGGCGGTCGAGGCGAGCCGCACGCTTCTCGACCAGCAGATGGGCGAGGGCCTGGACGGTCTTGCCCAGCCCCATGTCATCGGCGAGCACGCCGCCAAAACCCTGTGCGCGTAGAAATGACAGCCAGTCGAGACCGCGGGCCTGGTACTCCCGCAGCTCGGTCTTGAGCGTTCGCGGGATGGCCACCCGAGGCAGCGCGCGCGTGCGGGCGAGGCGTTCCGCGAGGGTCTTGAGCTTCTTGTCGCCGTGCCACGCCAACCCCACGAGGCCAATGAGCCGTCCGCTGTCCCGAGTTGAGAGCCGAATCTTGCCGTCCTCCAGTCGCTCGTTGAACAGCTCGACCAAGGTATCGACGATCTGCTTGAGTCGTTCGGCGGGGAGTGAGATCCACCGGCCGCCCGTGAGATGCATCGAGAGCGAGCGTGGCGGCGTGTCTGGGCCCAGGCGTCCGTCTCGGATCGCGGCTTCCACCGCGGGCAGGACGTTGACCCGTTGGCCGTCGACCTCCACCCCGACCGCGACGGACAACCAATCCGACTTGTCCGCGTCTGCCTGCACGAACCACTCGCCAGTGGCGACAAACTCGAGCGGAAAATCGGGCGCGACCTCGGTCCGCCAGCCTTCGTCCTGCAGTGTGCCGAGGTCCTCGCCACACAGCCGCAGCCAGTCGTCGTCGGTGGGTAGTTGTAGCTGTGAGGGGTCGGCGTCGAGGCGCCGCTGAAACCCGAGCGCGTCCAGGCGTTCCAGCCACTGGGATTCACGGTCTCGGTCACGAGGTGTCGAGACCACCACCCCTTCGATGACCTCCGAGACAACATCGCCGGACGTCCGCGGGTAGCCGTCGACCGACAGCGGGCCGTACTCGAACCGGACCGTTGCGATGGCGTGCTTGAACTGCTGACTGCCCGGCCTCTGTTCGGCTGCCTTGCGCCGCCGCGCCGTGGTGCCTAGCGACAGCACGGGGCGGGGCTGGATGTCCTCGAGGCGGCGAATGGGTTGATGGAGGGGCTGAGGCAACCCGTAGCGTTCGAGCATCGAGCGTAGATCGTCGGGAAGGGCGGACACCGTGTCGGCCCCAAGCTCCGGGATGTCGAGTACGGCGGTGGCGACCTCGGGCGCGACGTCGACCACCAGTGGGCCGGTGAGGCCGGTGTCCGGGTCGAGGTAGTGCGGTGGCTCTAGCGGCAAAACCACCGGGATCTCGCCAAGTCCGAGGGCTCGCGCGTGCGCGTCGTCGGTGCGGATCGCCAGTCGTTGTGCGCCCGAGTCATCGGCGCGCCACAGCACCCGGGCGTTCACCGTGGGGCCGTATTCGAGCGGCGTGGTGTCGCTACTGTCGAAGTAGCAGCGACCGGTTCGAACGAAGTCGCCGAACAACGCAGTCCCGGCCGCATTGCGTTCGAAGGTGGTCTGCAGGCGGTACCGCATGTGCGCGGGGCCGAGCTGTGTCAGTCGGAAACACAGCAGCCGGTCGGCAGGGTCGACGAAATCTGCCGCCTGGCTTTCGCGGGAGAGCACGCGATCGATGGGGAAGTGCTGGCTCTTGCCCTGTCGGCCATTCTTCAGCACGCGGCCCGCGAGCACCTCGACGGCGAGCTCGCGTGGGCCAGTGTCTGCGGTCAGCGCAACGACAAAAACCAGCCGCCGCTGGTTTGCTCGTTTGGATGACGGTGCGGTGGCGCTTGGAGGGACCGGGTCGACGCGCCGCGTCCAGGCCTTGAGCGCTTGGACTTCCTGGTCCAGACGGGAGGGCGCATGTTGTGTGTCTGGTTGTGTGCCTGGCAGTTTGTCGTGGGCCCGAACCGCAAGCAGGAGCGCGGCGATGTGCTCGCAGGGCGAGGGCGCGGGGCAGTCGCACTCATAAACGAGCGCGCGACGCTCGACGGCAAGCCACGTGGTGTACGGGGTGCGTTGGGTCCCGTGAACGCTGGCTTCCCACGCGTCCTGCTCGGCCACCCACTCAAGGTTTGTGACCCGATGTTCGAAGAAGTAACGACGCCCACGGCGCCAGACCGCTTCGCTGAAATCGCGTTCGAGCGCGGGGTTGTTGTAGACGTCCGTCACGCCGAGCGCAGCGGAGCACGCCCGCGGCGCGGGATCAACCTAGATGCTGACCTCGACGCTGTAGGCCAGGCACTCGTCGATCTCGTCCGTCGCCCGTATTCGGATGGCGGCATATCCGTTGGCGTCGAACCTCGGGCCACCCGTGCCACCCGTGCCACCCGTGCCACAACTAGGGGCGAACGAGACCATGCGCTCTGCGCAGCAACCGACGGTGTCCCCGTTGCCTTCGGTGGCAATAGCGTCACCGCACTCGACTTTCGGTGTGCCTTCGCTGCAGCCGAACACAACGCACAGGGTAACCGCCTGGTCGGATGTGGCGGTCAGTCTCGGTTCCACGGAGCCCGTCTGCTCGATGTTGATCTTGAACCAGTCGACATCGAGTGCGGTCTCGATCTGCGAGACGATCTGGCGCGGGGCCTCGTCGCCGGTGGCGAGCCCTTCGAGCAATTCGGCGTCAAACTGTTCGTTGTTGGGCTCGTAGGTATCGACGTCACAGACCAGCGGGGTGGAGGCCGTCTCAGACGATCCGCTGGCAGCCGACGTGGCTCCGTCCGACGCTGAAACATCACCCGTCGCGCCGGCCGACGACTCTGAGCCATCCGTCTCTCCAACAAAGCTCGGGTTGACCTCAAAGATGCCGTTGCATCCGACAATCAACAACAAACCGAGTCCCCAACGCACGTATCGAACGCTACCATTGCGTTCTGCTGCATGCAATTGCTGCTCGACCATTTGCTCGCGCTG
>JAESSZ010000965.1 GCA_016763875.1 Nannocystaceae bacterium | reverse complement strand
CGCGCTGGCCCGCGACGACGATGCGGGAGCCCACATCGCAGTCATCGACACTCCCGCCGACGTCGAGCTCTCGCCACTGCTCGCATGGCTGTCGGAGCCAGAGGCGCCCTACGTGGTGATGCACGACGCGCAGACCAGTCTGCACGCATTGCAGCCCGCCGCAGCTGCACCCGCGACGGTCTGGGCCCCAGCGCGTCTCGGCGATACGGAGATCGCGGCACGACTGCTGGCCGCGGCCGCCGGGCGTTCACGCGCAGAGTTCACGTTGCCGCACTGCGTGGCGCGTGTTCTCAAGATGCGCCTCGCCAGCGGAGAACGAGCGCGGGGGCGTGTCACGCCCAACACCAATACAAAACCCACCCCCAACCCGACGGAGCTGGCCGCGAGCGCGGCATCCACGTTGATGCCGCTCATGCGCGCGCTGACTCCCCTGCTGCGTCGCACCGAGTTGACCCGATCTCACGATCTCGAAGCGTCGCTGGTGCCCGCGGTGCTCGCCATGGAACGTACGGGGTTTGGGATCGATGCCGTCGGATTCCAGCGCATCGCCGACAGTTGGGCCCGTGAACGCGCGGGCGATCCGGCACCAGACCGCATCGCCCGCCTCGACAAACTGCTGTCCACGTACGCGCACTGGCCCCGCGACTTTGCGCGTCGTGGCCGAATCCATAGCCAACTCCACCCACTGGCCGCCGAGTCGGGCCGGTTCTCGTGCACGGACCCCAACCTTCAGCAGGTTCCCGGGCAGTACACCGCCCCCGGACTACGGGAGTGTTTTGTTCCGGCCCCCGGCTACTGCCTTGTGGTGGCCGACTACGCGCAGATCGAGCTGCGCGTCGCGGCGCACTTGGCCCCCTGCGATGCGCTGCGCGCCGTCTTTCACGAAGGACGAGACCCCCATCGCGCGACCGCGGCCACGATCACAGGCAAACCCGAGGCCGAGGTCTCGAGCCACGAGCGAAAACTGGCGAAGGCCGTCAACTTTGGGTTTCTGTTCGGCATGGGAGCGCGGCGTTTCGCCAGCTACGCGCGCGACAGCTACGGCGTGGAGGTTAGCGATGCCGAAGCCAAGCAAGCGCGGCAGGCGTTCTTCGACACCTACCCTGGCGTGTCGGCCTGGCACCGTCGTGTTGGCGCGCTAGGGCGCGGAGTCGCAGTGACCGTGCGCACCGTCCTGGGTCGCCGCAAGAAGTTCGCGAGCGACAAGTTTTCGTTCAACGCAGCGCTCAACATCCCAGTGCAAGGCACGGCGGCCGAAGGCTTCAAGCGCGCGATGATCGACCTGTACACGCGACTGCCGGAGGTCTCGGGCCGCGGCGTGCTTGTCGTGCACGACGAGTACATCGCCGAGATCCCCGAGGACCGCGCCGAAGAAGGTCGCGCCCTGGTGGAGTCCGTCATGGCGACCGCGATGGCCACCGTGGTCAGCAGTGTGCCTATCGTCGTGGAAGCCCGAGTCGCGGCGCACTGGTCCTGACCCAATGGTCGTGGCCCAACGGATCGCGATCTCACACGTGCATTGACCCTGGGCTGGCGTCTGCCGCGCCCAGCGGGGGACCAGCGTGACCTGGCCAACGTGCCACGAGTGGTCGGCAGGTACACCCAGGTGGGATAGTGCAGCACGCGGATCACCGGCCGCGATTTGGAGTTTTGAGTGATGGCACGACACAGCTTTGGCTTGGCACACGCGATACGACTGCGACTCACTGCGGGACTGGGGCTGACCGCAGTGGCGGCGTTCAGTTGCGGCGACGGGGACACGACGATGGCGGACGGGACGTCGGGGACCGACGATACCGAGACCGGAGACGTGCCTTCCGACACGACGACCGGTGGTAGTGCGCCGGACTCAACCGACGACACGACGACGGCGGTCGATACGACCACAACCGACGATGCCTCGAGCACCGAGGACGGCACCACAACCGGCGGCATCGTCGAGCCGCCCGAGCTGCCCGGACAGACGATCGTCTGCACCAACGACATCGATCTGCCGCCTCCGGGAGAGATCTGCGGCGTGACCCCGGCCGCCACGCCAGGCACCACGGCGATGCTGCTGCAGGGCACCGTGCTCGCCGGTTACGACGTGTACGAAGCAGGCACAGTCCTGCTGGACACCAGCGGTCCCAACGGCCGCATCTTGTGTGTCGGCTGCGACTGCGCCGATACGCCCGAAGCCGAGGGGGCAACGGTCGTCGCGTGTCCCAACGGCGTGATCTCACCGGGTCTGATCAATACCCACGACCACATCACGTTCACGCTCTCGCAACCGGTGCCGCACGGTGCCGAGCGCTACGACCATCGCCGCGAGTGGCGGTTGGGGATCGACACGGCGACGGAGCTCAACCCGTTCCCAGGGTCCAGCAGCGCGCGCGAGGCGGTGCTGTTCGGCGAGATCCGCAACCTTCTTGGCGGCGCCACTAGCATCACCGGATCTGTGGGCGGTGCGTCGGCTCAGGACCTTCTGCGCAACCTCGACCGCGCCGATCTCACGGGCGGTTTGAGCGGCGTCGACGTCAACTACCGCACCTTCCCGCTGGGCGATGGCGGCGGGCAGTTGCTCGCCGCGGGCTGCGGCTATCCGTCGATCGACGGCGACTTCAATCTCTCGGATGACATCTACCTGCCACACGTGGCGGAGGGCATCACTATCCAGGCACGCAACGAGTTCGCCTGCATGTCGGGAGCCCGCGGTGGGGAGTTCCTCATCGAGTCCAACACCTCGATCATCCATGGCATCGGCCTGCTAGCCTCCGACGTCGCCGACATGGGTGAGATCGGGGCGATGTTGGTGTGGTCGCCTCGCTCCAACATCGACCTGTACGGCGTCACCGCCGACATACCGCTGTACCGCACGCTTGGCGTCCGCATCGCGCTGGGCACCGACTGGTCCGCCAGTGGTTCGGTCAACATGCTGCGCGAGTTGGCGTGCGCCGACTCGATGAACCAGGAGCACTACGGCGGCGCGCTGTCGGACGTCGAGTTGTTCATGATGGCGACGCACTGGGCGGCCGCCTCACAGGGTGCCGAGGACCAGATCGGTCTGTTGCGAGCGGGGCATATCGCCGACATCGCGATTTTCGACGGGTCGAGCAACCTCCACCACCGCGCGGTCATCGAAGCGGACTCGAGTTCCGTGAACCTGGTGCTACGCGGCGGACAACCCCTGCACGGCGACGCTGCGCTCATCGAAGCGCTCGTTCCCGGCCCCGCAATCACGGGCTGCGAGACGCTGGACGTGTGCGGTGACGACAAACGCATCTGCGTCCAGCAGGACGCGGGCCTGACCATCGACGCCATCCAGTCGGCTGTCCACGCCGAGTCCTACCCGCTGATCCACTGCGGCGTACCGATGGACGAGCCTTCGTGTGACCCCGCCCGTCCAGACGAGTTCCCCGAACGTGGCGGGCCCGACGACGCGGACGGGGATGGCGTCGCGGACGACGACGACAACTGCCCGAGCATCTTCAACCCGATCCGCCCGATGGACGGCGGTCAGCAAGCCGACGCCGATGATGACGGGATCGGCAACTCGTGTGACCTGTGCCCGTTGGACGCGGAGGACGCCTGCACTGTCCCCAACGTCTACGACGTCGATGGTGACGGCATCGTCGATCCGGTCGACAACTGCATCTCAGCCGGCAATCCCAACCAGGCCGACGAGGATGGCGATGGTCTCGGTGATGCTTGCGACAACTGCCCCTCGCTCGCCAACCCCGGCGGGGGCGCCTGTCCGGCCTCGATCTACGTGATCAAGGACGGGACGGTCGCTGTCGGGTCCGACGTCTCACTCCTGGACGTGCTCGTCACGGGCGTGGGCGGCAACGGCTATTTTGTGCAGGTCCATCCAGACGACGCCGGCTATGAGGGCGTGGAGTTCTCGGGACTCTTTGTGTTCGACAACGGCGCACTGGCCCAACCCGCGGTCGGCGACTACATCGACGTCGCAGGCTCCGTGACGAACTTCTTTGGCCAGATTCAGCTCGTTGCCGAAGCGGACCCGACCATCGTGTCCAGTGGCAACCCCGCCCCCGACCCCGAGCCGGCCACGGTGGCTGACCTCGTCGAGGGCGGCGCACTGCAGGAAGAACTCGAAGGTGTCGTCGTGGAGATTACCGACGCGTCGGTCTCGGACGTCATGCCGGTCGGCGGCATGGGCGATGCGAGCGCGGAGGGCGAGTTCGAGGTAACCGGCGGGCTTCGGGTCAACGACTACTTCTATCTGGCGGAGCCATTCCCGGTCGTCGACCAAGTCTATACGCAGGTCCAAGGCGTACTGCGCTGGGCCAACGACTACAGCAAACTGGAACCCCGAGAACTCTCAGACTACCCCTCGAGCCTCATCGCCTTCGGACAACCGCAGAGCTTCCTGCTCGACGATGTCACGGCGGAACCACTGCCGGGGCTCTCCGCGGTCCTGTCAGCCGTGGTCGGCACTGATACCGCCATCACCCTGACGTACGAGGACGATACGATCGTCACCGGCCCGGCCTCGATCGACGTGCAATCCGGAACCTCGAGCGTCGTAGTCATGTTGACCGGCGTGTCTCCTGGTACGGCAACGGTCACCGCAACGTTGGACTCCCAGTCGATCCCGACCTCGGTCCGCGTGTACGACGACGCAGAGGCACGTACCCCGACGCTCGCGCCGACAGTCGTGAATGTGCCCTTGGGCGCAGCGAGCACGTTGACGGTGACCCTGGACCTGCCCGCGCCTCAGGTGACCGGCCAGGACGTCGATCTGGCGCTGGTCCCGGGCACATGCGCCACCACGCCAGCGACGGTGAACGTGCCCGCCTCGGCGATGTCCGCGGAGTTCGACGTCACCGCGCTTGCGTGCGTTGGCGATGAAGTGCTCACGGCGAGCATCGGCCCGGCCAGCGATGACGCAACGATCTCGGTCGTCGACAGCCCGGTCTTCGCAACGGTGGTGATCAGCGAGGTCTACTACGACCACACGGGGCAGGACGACCAGTTCGAGTGGGTCAAGCTGTACAACGGCACCGGGGTCGCGATTGACCTGTCGAACTTCAGCCTCGGCTGGGGCGGCGCGGACTACACCTACGGTGTCCTCGACCTTGTCGGCATAATCGGTGCTGGTGACTGCTTCGTCGTCGGCGGACCCATGGGGGACGCAGCCAGCGGTTTTGCAGGTGCACCGATGTTCGGGCAAGCCGTGGACTTCAACCCGGACCTCCAGAACTCCAATGGCGCGGGTGTGGCCGATGGGGTCGCGCTCTTTGACGTTGCAGCCGCTTCGATCAATGTCGGCACGGTTCCAATCCATAGCGTCGTGTACGGGGACAGCAACGACAACGGGCTGTTGGACCAAGCGGGAATGATCTCCGCGGTCGACGTCGACGACAGTCCGGACGAAAACTCAATCGTGCTGCAATCAGACGACACGTGGGCGGTCAACGCAGCCCCTGCGCCGCTGGCCTGCCTGCCACTGCCCGCGCCCTGACCGCTCACCCCAACAACCGAGCACCGGGCTTGATCTGCCGCCCTGCTGCCCACGCGGCAGCGGGCATGCGGCGCTTGCCTGCGGGCTGCACCTCGGCGATCAGAACTGCGCCCTCGGAGCACGCGACAGCAAGGCCGTCGGCAGAGACGCCAATGATGGTCCCAGGCTCAGCGCCCTGCAGCGCAACGTCCTCAACCCGCGCGCCATACAACTTCAGGCCTCCCTCGCCGTGAGCGGTGAAGGCAGCCGGCCACGGATCCATGCCACGGATCTGGCTGCCGACCACCGCAGCCGGCCGGGCCCACGCGACACGACCTTCCGATTTCTCGAGCATTGCGGCGTGCGTCATGCCGTCGTCGGACTGCACGGTGGGACTGGGGACATCGGGAAAGCGCGACAGGAACTCGCCCAGAGCCTCCGCCCCCAACGACGCGAGGCGGACAAACAGGTCCCCGCTCGTCTCGGTCTCACCGATCTCCGTGCGAACGATCTCGTAGACCGGCCCGGTGTCCAGACCGACGTCCATCTTCATGATCGCAACGCCAGTGTGCGCGTCCCCAGCGAGTACTGCCCGCTGGATCGGGGCCGCGCCTCGCCATCGTGGCAGCAAAGAGCCATGCACGTTGATGCACCCGTGACGCGGCAACTCAAGAATCGCGGGCGGCAAGATGCGACCAAACGCGACCACGACAATCACGTCCAGTTCGTACGCCGCCAGCGTCGCCGCCAACGTCCCGTCTTTCATCTTCGTCGGCTGCACGACCGGGAGGCCCAGCGACTGGGCCACCGCCTTGACCGGGGGCGCGGTCAAT
>JAESSZ010000964.1 GCA_016763875.1 Nannocystaceae bacterium | reverse complement strand
GGGGGGCGAGGCGCTCGGCGCCGCACTCGAGGTGTTGGACGCCGAGGCCGGGAGGCACGCCGTCGACAATGGCACGCTGCCCGATCATCCCGCGGCGAAGCGGGCGTTGCTACTGGCGCGGCTTGGACTTGGTGAGGCGGCGCGGGAGGAACTGGCGTTCGCGAGTGCAAACGGTTGGCCAGCGGCAGCGGTTCTCAACGCCGCCGGGTTGTTCTCAGAGGGCCAGCGGCTCGTGGCCAACCTTGGATCTGCGTGGCGTCGCACACCCCCCGTGGGCGCTGCGCGTCAGCGATGGATGCTCGCCCACCCGCGCCCGTTCGTGGGGCTTGTTTCAACGGGGGAGAGCCAGCATGCGGTCCCCCCGTTGCTGACGTGGGCGATCATGCAGACCGAGAGCCGGTTTGATCCCGGCGTGACCTCGTGGGCCGGTGCCCGCGGGTTGGTGCAGTTGATGCCCGCGACCGCGCGGGGGCTCGCCAAGACGGCAGGTGTCGAGATCACGGATCTCGACCAGCTGTTTGACCCCGCGCTCAACCTCGACTTGGGTCGGCGTTACCTCGGCAACCTCACCGCACGGTTCGGTGGCGGCAGCGGCGGTGCGGCGCTGGCAATCCCCTCGTACAACGGTGGGGCGGGCAACGTCGACAAGTGGCTGGCCCGTCGTGGCGAGTGGACGCTGGACCTGTTCATCGAGTCGATCCCGTTCAAGGAAACGCGGCACTATACGCAGTCGGTGCTCGGCCGCTGGATGACCTACCGTTGGTTGTACGGCGAGGGGGATCCTGCCGATCGGGTGCCGTACCTGCCTGAGCGCACGCCTAAGCGGTAATGCTGGTGGCGTGCTTGCGGCTTGGGACTAGCCCTCTTTCGCGCAGACCGGTCCCGCTTTTTCGATCCACGCGTTGAGTTCAGCGTTGTCGATGCTGTGGGCCTTGATGGCCTTGCCGACCTCTTTGACGTTGAACTCACAGATGTACGTCATGTCCGGGACTTTCATCTCCAGGATGACCAGACCGAGGTCTTCGAAACAGGCCTTGATCACCTGCGCGCGTTTTACCTTGGCCCAGTCTGATTTCATGCCGGCCATCATCTTCAGCGAGGCGTCGCACTCGTAGGGGATCTTGGCTTTTCGGGCGGCTGTGTTTGCCGCGGCCTCAGCGAGTGCCCTGGCCGCGGTCTGGGCCGCCTGCGCTTCGGCACACAGCGCCTGGGCGGCTTTCTCGGCTTCGCTACCCGCCGCTCTGCCGAATCGCTCAAGGTCTCTGCAGGCGGAGAAGTCGTGTTTGCCGGCGTCGCGCATCTTGGTGACTTCGACGGTTGCCACCTCGACGAGCTTGGCCATGACTGGCTTGCAGGCCTCGACGAGTTCAGCGTTTTCGTCGGTGAGGTACTGGCAGGCCTCTTTCATCTTCTCGATGTCGTTGCCCTCCTCAGCGGTCTTGATCGTGGCCAGCTGCTCTCTTGTGTATTGCATGTCCGACGCCTCGGACATGCACTTCATCATTTTCTCGCACTCATCCTCGTCGAGACACACAACGAGCGCCTTGTTGTGCGCCTCGTCGAACGTGCCTTGCTGCCTTGCTTTCTTTTCTTTGGCCTGGCAGCTCTGGATGTACTCCGACCTCTCGGGAGGGCCTTCCTTGTTGGACACGCATGCCTGCACCTTGTCGTATTCCTTCGTGCAGAAGTCACCGCCGCAACCGGGGGCGGCCAGTCCAAGGGCGAGGAGCAACGGTGGCAGCGTACGCATGAGGTGTCGTCTTCCCTGCTGGAGGTGGACGGAGTTTCGCGCAATCAGTTGCACGCAGCGAGGGCAAATTTGCGCAAGACCATGCATGAGACCACGGGCCGTGGTCTTCGCGTCGTCGAGCGTGCTGTGACCCGGCCTCAGGTTTCCGAGGGCTTGGCGGGCGGGAGCTGCCGCGGCGCATCGTTGGCACCGGGGCCAATGGCCTCTTTGGCGAGTTTTCGTTCCATGCCGCGGATCTTTGCGGTTAGTAGTGCTTCGGCGCCCGCGTACAGGCACACGAAGGTCCAAACCGGCGACAAATGGGTGATCCACGCCAGACTCCACACTGCGAAAACGAGGCTTGCCCGCCCGACATCGCCGTTGAGCAGTTGGCCGGTGCCCGGCAGGAACAGGCTCAGAAGACCCGCGGTGATCGGCAGGCGGGGCTCTTCGGCTTCGTCGTCGAAGGCGGCCTCTTCGCTGGGACCCAGGGTTGGTGCAAGGACACCGGCTTCACCGAGTTCATGCGCCGCGTCGGTGAACATCGCTTCGAGCCGCTGCTTGTCGGCAGGCGAGACGCGATAGTGTTTGTTTGCGCCGCCACTGCGCGTCAGCTCGCCCGCCTGGACCATCGCGTCCATGCTCGTTTCGACGTCGAGTGGCGGTCGACCCAAAGCCCGCGCGGCACTCAAGGTCGTGACCCCGTCGAGTCGAGGGTCCGCCAACAGACTCAGGATCTGAGCGCGGAGATCTTCGCGCCCCGCCGCGCCCGGTTGGGACCCACCCGTGTTCGGTTCCCCCAAGTCCCAGCCGACGCCGGCTGGGGCAGACTCCGCGGGCGGGGCGTCGTCCTCGTCGAACCCCGATGCCGGTCCACGCGCCTCGGGGCGTCCGTCTTTCCGCGCCGGGCGGGGCCACCGTCCACGTCGGATCCTACTGAGCATTCGCCGACCTCGTGAGGCTCCAGAGGCCATTGCTCGACCATCGTAGCACCCCGGCGCGGGGCAGGCAGCGTCGTCTTTGCGGGCTCACCGCCGCGACGTCACACGGGCGTGCCTGCTGCGTTGTGCTCGGTCGGGTCATCGCGCTCATACCTGGACGTCGTAGGTGCGCAGCGCCTCGTTGAGGCTGGTGCGTTGGTTGGTGCTTGCCTTGCGCTGTCCCACGATGAGCGCACACGCGACCTCGTACCGACCCGCGGGAAACTCCTTGGCACGCGTGCCGGGGATCACAACTGACCGCGCAGGCACCCGACCGCGGTGAGTGACTGGCTCGGGCCCGGTGACATCGATGATTGGCGTTGATGCCGTGATCACGACGTTGGCCCCAAGCACGACTTCTCGCTCCAAACGGACTCCCTCTACGACGATCGCCCGCGACCCCACGAAGCAGCCGTCCTCAATGATCACCGGGGTGGCGCCCGCGGGCTCCAAGACACCACCGATCCCGACGCCGCCAGAGAGGTGCACGTTACGTCCAATCTGGGCACAACTGCCCACGGTGGCCCAGGTATCGACCATCGTGCC
>JAESSZ010000963.1 GCA_016763875.1 Nannocystaceae bacterium | reverse complement strand
TCTGTGTCTCAGTTCCAGGCAGCGCGCAGCGACGCGGGCAGTGATCTCAGCACGGGTCGGCCTTCCCCGAGCCGAGCAACCGGACGGCTTGCGGCGTGTCTTCCGGAGCCCTCTCGAGGCCAACGATGTACTGCTCGTACACAGAGAGCGAAACCGGCACGACCACGACCCGGTGCACGGGATGACCCGCCGGCCCGCGCCCTCCATCCAAGAAGAAGAACCGAGTCGGCGCTTCGTCTCCGTCGGCGCCTGCGAACGCGAACCGATCGTAGGGCGCAATGGGCACCGGGTCACTCGGGGCACTGAACCCGAGTGCGAGCAGGGTATCGCTGACTACGGGGTTGACGGAGTCCGCAAAAGCAATGAACTCAAAGCCCAGTGCGTTCCCCATCACAGGTGCGCCGAAGCCGACGGTTGTGTACGCGACGGATCCGTCGCCGAGGGCAATGGCGGCGACCTCCGCGAACCCACCGGAGCCCCCGGGGCCCCCGCTCGCCGCCCACCGTTGCACCGCAGCGGCGTGTGCTCCGGTGAGACCCAGAACCGTGGAATCGTAGTACTCCGTTCGGTAGTTCTCGTAGGCCGCCAATGCCGCGATTTCCTCGGGTGCGGCCGTTTGGGTCTCGGGCGGGCTGGACCCTGGCGCGGGGTCGGAGGTCGGCCTCGACGTGCATCCCACCGTCGCGAAGAACATGACGGCGGCCCTCCCGGCCAGCCTGGTCTCGGAGAACATGGAAGGGAGGCTATCAAGGCTGGCTCGCGAATGTCGCTTGCCCCCTTCGTGAGCGTCGGGAAAGCGGAGCGCAAGCGCCGAAGGACGCCTGAAGAGCGTCACGATGGACGGGGTCAGCGGTAAACTCGCAGGCTCAAGCCACAAGTGTCGCCGCTCTTCTACGGTTCAATTGTGCAGACGCCGACTTCTTCAAGGCACGTTAGTGGTGCCTCGTCCTCGGCGTAGTACGCAACGCAGATTTGTCCCGTCAGGCAGGCGTCATCATCACCGACCCTGCAGAACGGGGAGCAGCAGGCGTTGTCGAGGCATCCGGGCACTGCCCCTGACCCCGCGCACCACAGGCCGTCCTGGCAGATGTTGATGAAGGCACACGGGTCGCCCGGTCCGCCGTCGGCGCCCGAGACGTCCGGGGCACACGTCAGCATGTCGTCGATGGGGTAGCAGCCTTGCCCATCCGAGCGGGTCAAGCGACATCGACTTGGGCACTCAAGCCTGCGTCACTCCAACGGGTCGACTGAGGGCACGTAGTAGTAGTCGTTCCACCCGGCGCCTGGCCTTCCCGATCGGGGGGCTCCAAGACGCCATCGGTCACCAAACAATACTGCTCGTCGACACCACGCACCAGGCGGCGGGCGCTATTGGTCTGTGGACCAAGGCTGACGCCGCGACCTTGTTCCAGGACCACAGCGCACCGGACCACTCGGGTCCGGTGGGCGGGTCTACTAGGTTGCAAGGGAGTGCGACGTATACGCCAACTCATCGCAACCTTGGTGACGGATAGCTACGACATTCAGTAGGTCTCGAACCGGAACAAGTGGTGACCGTTGTCGCCGTTGGTATCGGAACTCCCCGGAAAACTGATCGCCCAGGTGTTGATCGAGACCATGTAGTCTCGGCCCGCCGTGAAGGCGAACGGGACCGACCCGGTGTCGCCAGCGGTCGAGGCCAGACTGTAGACATCGGTATTCACAAGGTCGGTGCTGTAGGCACCCGAACCCGCGGGACGGGAGGAGATCACCACCGTCACCTGTACGGTCCCGGCGGAACTGGAGTCGAAGTTTTGCACGCGATAGACCACCCTACGTTTCCCGGCCGGCATTCGCTCGTAGGATTCTCCACCTGCGGTCTTGAAGATCATCTTGCCAACGCAGTCCTCGCAGTTCGCGATCTTCGAACCGGTGAGACCAAAGTCCTGGGTGCAGCTGGGATCGGGTGCCAGCGTGAGCGGATCGATCGCGCACCAAGGCGAGCGAGCCTGCTCGGCCAGGTACATGAGACTCTTGAAAAACGGTCTGGCCACTGTTCTGAGATAGTTGTCGTCGCTCGGGTGAAAGGGGTTAGACCCGTCTCCCAGCGCGTTGCGATAGGGCGATAACGTGACCGGGTCGTTGTAGCTCGCCCCGTTGGGCGCTAGCTCGAGCAGCATCGATACCGCGCCGCGCTTGGTGCTGTGATCGCGCTCGAATCCGGTATCGGACGGCCGAGCCATCCATGCCGTGAACTGCCCGACCCCGGCTCCCGAGCAGGTTCCTGGCGCGTAGTTGAGCTGCATGTTCGGATCTGCGACCGCACCGTTCCAGATGCTCTGAAAGGTCTGCGGGACTCCGCTGCCCCCGTTCTGAGCGCCGACACACGGTCTGAAGCTATGCACCGACAGGGACATCGAGATCATCCGGTTGTTGACGAAGCGCCGCAAGATACGAGCCTCTTTTGCCTGAAACGGCCACTCACCGTGAAATTGGTTGTGCAGACAATTCGACTGGCCACTGTTCCATCCCTTTGAAAACGCCCGGTTGAGATCTATGCCGGCACCGTTGCCTCCGGGGGCGGCGGGACAGTCCACCGTCTGCGCATTGTCCCGCCACCCCGCGGTGTCCGAGGATGTCGCTGGGTGGAAGATCGTGCTCGTCCAAAAGTTGGTCGGGTCGCCACCACTGGTGTCATCCATGTCCCGTCCGTCCGGGTTGACCATCGGCAGCACCCAGATGTCCGCATTGGCCAAGATGTCGTCGACGCGGCTCGGATGGAACAGGGTCGCTAGGACGAACCCCTGCACGAACAGCAGGCAGTTTTGAGGGCCCGCCCACTCGCGAGCATGCATGCCGCACTCGACCAGCAACGCAGGCTTGTCGCCCGTATCGTCGGGTTGGACGCCGCCCGGTCCGAGTGCCGACAAATGGATCGCACGGGTCTTGTGCCCATTGGGTGTCATCCCGATCGTGTGCACAGTCACCCGCCCGCCCGCCGCTCCGTCGAGCAAGTCGATCGCAGCCTCCATCTCGGTGGCATCGTAGTAGTCGGCCGGGGCCGCGAGCGCTGTTGCAGGCCCACCCACGGCTACACACAGCCCGGCGAGTGCTCCCAGCGCCCGCGGGGAGAGAATGCGAGAATCCAGTGTCGTCATACCCAATGAGAGTCGATGTGTGGCGAAGCGGATCACCGAATCCGAAGACTAGATTTCGATCCGTCGAAGTCCTTGCCACGACGCCCCGTGAACTCGCCCAGTTCGAGCCTCTTGGCCGCTCGGCGCGTCACCTCGGGCTAATGAGCGGGAGTGGTGGCTAGTGGCTGCCGGATACCAGAAGGTCGCCAGGGTTCCAGTTGGAGCAGCTATCTTCGTCGATCGACAAACTGCCGGCCTCCGAGGGATTGGTCGGGTCGGACGCGTCAACCACCGCCAGCTGCGAAGGCACGGTGCTGCGAAGTCCGTGAGGTAGTCGTGCAACACCCATGCGCTCGGTAACGAGGTTGAGGCTGAGCATGACTACCGGGTGCTGCCGCAGAGACTGTCTCGATCACGCCATCGCCATCAACGAACGACAGGTTCGTACTTCTACGACTTCACGCCACGGGCGGGCACCGGAGACGGCGAGTACGCAACGTAGCCCTGTCCAGACGGGTCAGTCTGCGCTCCTGTGGGGCGGCGCATGCAAAAACTCCGACCCAGAACCTGCTCGTCGACGACCAGGCGGCGGACCGACCAGCCAGCCTCCCCGAGCTACATGTGCGCGTCGAAACGATCGGCGCGTACCGACGACTCAACGTACCGCACGGTGCCCGTACTGCTCCGCATCGCGAGCGTCTGCATGTGCAGTCGGTTGCCCTCGCGACGCACCCCCTTGAGCAGTGGCCCGGTCGTCACGCCAGTCGCAACAAACACCACCTCGCCCTGAACGAGATCCTCAAGATCGAGGTAGCGGTCGGGATCGGTCATGCCCATCGTGATCGCGCGCGCCCGCTCGGCGTCGCTGCGAAAACGAAGCCGCCCCTTGAAGCAGCCACCGAGACAATGCAATGCGGCGGCCGCCAGCACGCCCTCGGGTGCGCCGCCGGTCCCGTAGACCATGTCGATGCCGCTGCCGCTGATGCAGGTCGCCACTGCGGGCGCAACGTCACCGTCCGAGACCAGGAAGATCCGAGCCCCGGCCGCGCGTAGCTCGGCGATCAGAGCCTGATGACGCTCGCGCTCCAGAACCGTCACGCCGAGCTCGCTCACCCGGCACCCCTTGGCATCGGCGAGTGCCCGTACGTTCTCGGTTGGCGTCTGTTCGAGCGAGACCACGCCGCGACCTTCGGGCCCGGTCGCGATCTTCTCCATGTAGGTGTCCG
>JAESSZ010000962.1 GCA_016763875.1 Nannocystaceae bacterium | reverse complement strand
ACAGTAGCGGAGGCGCCTGTAGGAAAAATTGCAGCACAGCCGCCAAGCCGGCAGCCTGGCCGTCAGACGCGGCGATGCTCGCGTACAGCTCGGCAACCAAGTTCGTTTTGCCGTCGGTGAGCGGCCGACGGAACGCCTTCGCTCCGAACTCGCTGATGAATTCGCCGACACAACCGTCGATGTCCCCGGACGAAAACCCGGGTGACAGGCACGGCACCAACGCGGGAGCGTAGATATCGATGCCGTTGGCGAACACCTCAGCGATAGCGTCGGCGTTGTCCTCGATGGCGATCGACTCGTTGGTACTGACGGTGTTGGCCGAGGCGTAGGTCGAAAACCCCTGGTCGATGAGCGTCGCGGGAAATACCGAGACCGCCAGCGCATCCTCGCGAAGGCCGGAGGGGAGAAGGTCGGACAAAATCTGCCTGTACTGCTCCGAAGAGACCCGGCGCAGCGCCTGGGCCCCGATCTCCTCGCAGTCCAGCATCTCGGGAGCGTCGCCGGACTCGCCGGACGCGCCGTCATCAGCGCCATCCCCGCCGTCCGTACCGCCATCGGCCGCCCCGCCCGCGGCATCCGCCTGACGGCCCTCATAACAGGCAGGGAACACCAGTAGGGCACCCAGCGCCCAAGTTGCCCCCCTACCTCCGCGGTTACAACGGTTCATCCAGCGATTCATTCCGACCTCACAGTGTTGGAGTCATTCCGGACCACAAATGGGTGAACCAGTGTCCCACGGACGAACGGTTTCCGCAGCCGAGCCCGGGGTGCAGGTGCCCCAATGTGTGGTGCGGTGCTCACGTACCGCACCCGATGTCTATCGACCGTCGGCCGTGAACCTGAACCGGTCGTTCCCGCCGACGCCCGCACCCACCTTCTCTGACATCGCGCCCGAGGCGACGCCCTAAGGCGACGGAAAGTCCGCTGGGTTGTTGTAGACGTTCGAAGCCTGGATGAGCCCATCTCGCATGTCGAAGATCTCCAACATGGGGATGTCCGCCGTACCCGGATCGGTCATGTGGTAGACGAATTCATGTACGACGGTGTCGCCCTCCACGATGAACCGCTTCGTGTCGACCCAGCCACCGAACTTGCCGACCATCTCGACGTAACCCTCGGGTGAGTCGAAGTCCCCCAGTGGGCTGTGAAGCGTGAAGTCGTCCGTCATCGTTTGACGCAGGCCATCGCGGTCCCTCTGGTTCAGGGTGAGGTACCACTTCATCACCGCGGTCGGAGCCTTGGCCATGTTCGTGGTGTAGAACGCTTCGATATCGTCTGGTTCTTTCATTGCTTTTTCGCTTGTGGCTGATGTTCGTGTTTGCATGAATTTTGTGACGCTCGCGAGCATCGCCACGCGCTGTGGCTGTGATGCCCGGGGCACGGCCAACAGGGGCAGCACCCGCGTATCGGCCAACCCGCAGAACTCCAGAGTGCCGGTCGTCAGGGACCGCACCGCCCACTCAAGGCTCTCGTCACCTGCGGCGATCAGGCCGGACGTGACCACGACGCTCGCGATCTTGCCGCGCAGCATTCCGACCGGCCCCCCCGAGTCGGCGTCAAACCGGTAGGCGAAGCCGTAGCGCAGGACACGATCGCACCAGCCCTTGAGAATCGCGGGCCGGTCGTACCACCAGACCGGAAAGATGAAGACGAGGTGGTCCGCCCACAGCACGCGCCGTTGCTCATCCGAAACATCGCTCGGAGTATCGCCACCGCGGTGCTCGTGTGGCCCTCGGACCGGGTCGAACCCCTGTTCATACAGGTCGACGACCTCGCATTCCCCCTCGAGACAGAGCGCCTCCACTGTGCGGGCCAGGATCGCGCCGTTGAAACTGTCGCGGAGCGGATGGGCGTAGACAATCAGGTGCTTCATTTCGACCTCGCAGACAACCTAGTGGCGACCCGCGGGTTCGCGAAGACGAGCCCACGCACCACGGTGGTGCATTGCCGCACCGCCCGGCCTACGCAGTGGTCGTCGTCACCGTCTTCAGATAGGCCTGTAGGTCGCGCTGGTCGATATCGCGCGGATCCTGGCGGACACGGAAGCGGCGATCCGCGGCGAGCATTCATTGCGGCGCAGCGCACGCTTTCTGCGTCAATATCGCCGCGTTTCTGGATCGATCCACGAAATGCTGCCGACGTCAGGCCGCCACTTCGGCGACAATGGCGCCGAGGGGTGTGGATGCGACGTAGGTGGATCAAGCAAACAGGGGTCGTCGGGCTCATGAGTCTCACCGCGTGCTACTCGGGGCTCGGTGACAGCCTTGGTGAGAACGCGGGTGGTGACGCTGGGCTGGATGACGGCGACGACGATGGTGACGATGGCGACGATGGCAACGAAGGCGGCGAGGACCCCGCTCAGCTGTGCAGCGACAGCGACATCGGCGCCACATCGCTCCGTCGCCTGACGGCATCGCAGTACAAGCACACGATTGGTGACCTGCTTGGGCTCGACGGAGACTACGCCGCAGGTTTCGCCGCCGACGAACGCGCGGGTGCGTTCAAGAGCAACGGCTCCGCATCGGTTGGCGAACTCCAAGTCGAGCAGTACCTCGACGCCGCGGAGTCGGTCGCGCTGGATGCTACCGCCGACCTCGACACGTTGCTCAGCTGCGACGGAGCCCTGGGGGACCCATGCGCGGAGGACTTCCTCGCTGACTTCGCTCAGCGTGCCTTCCGACGTCCGCTGACTCCGGTCGAGTTCGCCGGAGTTGTGGCCGTGTACCGAACCGGAAAGGATGCAAGCGAGGGCTCCGTGCAAGACGGACTGCGCGTCGCCATCTCGGCGGTCCTGCAGTCGCCCTACTTCCTGTACCACGTCGAGTTTGGGGTTCCGGGCGAAGCTGACTCAAGGGTCGCCCTCGATGGTTATGAACTCGCGTCTCGGCTGTCGTACTTCCTTTGGGATTCGATGCCCGACGGCGCGCTGTTCGAGGCGGTGGCGACTGGCTCCCTCGAGGACGTCGAAGGAATTTCTGCCGAGGTCGAACGCATGCTGGCCAGCCCCAAGGCCAAAGAAACCGTGGCGAGCTTCCACGAGCAGTGGCTGGGCGTCGACGAACTGGAAACCTCAGAGAAGAACGCCGAGTTGTTCCCCGAGTACGACGTCGCCCTTGCCGCGTCGATGCGGGCCGATGTCGCCGCCTTTGCCAACTGGGTCATCAGCGAGCAAGACGGCCGCCTAGAAACCCTGCTCACCGCCAACGTCACGCTCTCCGAGGACCCGCAACTGCTCGCGCTGTACGGCGTAGAGCTCCCGCCTGGCCACGTCTCGGGGACCCCGATCGAACTCCCCGCAGGTGAGCGCGCAGGGCTGCTCACGATGGCGGGGGTGATGGCTAAACATGCCCACCCCGATGCGACATCCCCCATCCTCCGCGGGGTCATGCTGCGCCAGGACATCCTGTGCACGCAGCTTCCGCCGCCGCCGCCCGAGGTCGACAACGTCCCGCCGAGCCCGGACCCAAACGCAACGACGCGTGAACAGTTCGCGCAGCACACAGCCGACCCCGCTTGCGCAGGCTGTCATCAGCTTATCGACCCACTCGGGTTCGCCATGGAGAGCTATGACGCGATCGGTGCATTTCGAACCACGGAAAACGGCAAACCCATCGACAACAGCGGCGAGGTTATCGGTGCCGATATCAGCGGTACCTTCAACGGTGGTGTCGAACTCTCGGCACTGCTGACCGACAGTGCGAGCGTGCAGCAATGCGTGAGCCGTCAATGGTTCCGCTACGCGCTCGGCCGCATCGAGTCCCCGGACGACGCCTGCGCCATCGAGGGTATCCACGAGGCGTTCGAGGCCGCGGACTTCGATGTCCGCGTACTACTCCGCGCGATTGTTCTTTCGAGTGCATTCAGATTCCGCAAGGGTGCCGTCTAAGGAGACCGAGCCATGACCACGCGAAGCACCTACCGCTCCACCGCCACGCCCAAGCGCAAGAACCAAGGGTTCTCGCGACGAGCGTTCTTAGGCTCGATCGGGGCCAGCGCCGCCCTGGCACCGTTTATCCCGATGCTCGAGTCGCAGGCCGACGAAGGCGTCGGACCCAAACGGCTGGTCCTGCTGTTCTCCCCCAACGGAACCCTGCACGAGCGTTGGGCGCCAACGGGCACCGCCGACGACTTCCAGCTCGGCGAGATTCTGGCCCCCCTGGAGGACTACAAGGACCAGATGATCGTTCTGGACGGCCTTGAGGTCATCCGGCAAGGCTTGGGCGATGGCCACCAAAAAGGCATGGCCTGTCTGTGGACGGGCAACCAGCTCAACGCGGGAGACTTCGGCGGCGGCAACGGAGGCTCCGCAGGTTGGGCAGGGGCCGCCAGCATCGACCAGGCCATTGCCGACGCTATCGGAGGGGAGACCGCGTACCGTTCGTTGGAGTTCGGGGTGCAAAACGGTGGGCCAACCAACTGGAGCCGCATGATCTACGGCGGCTCCGACAGTCCCATTGCCGCCGAAAACAGCCCCGAGGCGATGTTCGACCGCCTGTTCGCCGACTTGGGCGTGGACACGACCGCCCTGGATCAACTCAAGGCGGAACGTCGCAGCGTGTTGGACCTGGTCCACAACGACCTTGCTGCGCTCGAGGCGAAGTACAGCAGCTCCGACAAGGCCAAGATCAGCGCCCACCTTGAGGCGATCCGCGCGATCGAAAGGCGCAACGACCTTGCGACCCCGACTTGTGAGTCGCCAGAGCAAGACTACGAGTTCAACTTCGACGCCAACGAGAACTTCCCCGCGGTCTCTCGATTGATGATCGACCAGATGGTGATGTCGCTCGCTTGCGATCTGACCCGCGTTGCGAGCCTGCAATGGTCGCGTTCGGTCAGCCAGACGGAGTTCAACTGGGTCGGCGCTGGCCGCCATCACGATCTGTCGCACCTCGGCGATGAAGACGGCGAGATGATCTCTCAGGTCACCGCGATCAACCGGTGGTACAGCGAAGAGGTCAAATACTTGCTCGACGCCATGGCTGCCGTCCCCGAGGGAGACGGCACAATGCTCGACAACTCGATCGTGGTGTGGGGCAACGAGCTGTCTCGCGGCAACAGTCACGGCAATCGTCCCGTCCCATTTGTCACCTTCGGGGGCGGTTGTGGTGCGTTGCAGACCGGCCGCCACCTGACGTTCGACAACGAGCCGCACAACCGCATGCTTGTCGCGCTTGCCCAGGCCATGGACGTCGACATGCAGACTTTCGGGAACAATGACCCGGGATCCGGCGGCCTGGCAGGGCTGTTTTCCTAGCGACAGCCTCGGCGCTGCGCTCTAGCTGAGCGCAGCCTCAACGATCTTCCCGGGTGGCGCTATCTCGTCGAGCCGCGCCACATCGACACCGAGCACACGGCCCAACGTCTTGCCGGCCGCGCCCAGGGTTTCCTCGAAGGGGATGTCGCCATCCACAGCGGCCGCCCCCGTGCTCGAGTCGATCGGCTGCGCGATGTAGTCGTCGTTGTCGGGGGTGGGTGCGACCCCTCCGATGACTCCGGGCGCGACGCCGTTGCCGATAAGCACCATCGTGTGGTGCCCCTCGTTGTGATCGCGTCCCCCATACCCCTGCTTCTTGAGCGTACGACCGAAGACATTGAGGCTGGCAAAAATGACATCGTTCGGCAAAGACCCCTCGGCCTCCAGGGCCGCGAGTTCTTGTGCGAGCAGCTGGATATTCCCGACCGCGAGCGGGTACTTCGTCGTCTCCGCTGCGAGGCCCGCATCGACATGCGTGTCCCCGCCAAAGTTGAGGTGAATCGTGATGACCGGTGAGATGTTCATCGCCGCCAAGACAGCCGCGGTGCGGACCTGCATCTCCTCACCATCGTTGGTGATCCCATCAAGTCGCGAGAGCAACGAAGTGCTCACGTTGCGTACGTCGTCACGCGACCGAACCCATGCGTCGAGCAGGCGCAGTTGGTTGGGCGTGCCACGCTCTTTGTAGAGGTTGTACACGCGGTCGATAGACGCATCCCGAAGGTCTCGCAGGTTGGCCAGCGGCCCCTCGACACCACCCAATGCCTGCGCCACGGATGTTGGGGCCACATTGCCCAGCAAGCGCCCCGCGGAGCTGAGAAGCTCGGGACCTCGTGCGCCCAGACTAATCGGATCTGCCCGGACAGATCCGAGCATAGGCGCCAGTTCTGCGGCCAGCAGTGACACCAGCATGTCGTTCTTCTCGGTCGCCCCCATCAGCTTCATCACACGAGAGTGCTCGCCGTGCACTGGTGTGTACGTCGCGTGGTGGAAAAAGCACGTTTGGTCGAGCACCGTCTGCGGCATGTCGGCCCACGGTTTGGCTGCCGTCCATGTCTGACCACCAAGGGTGAGTTCGGTCGCCGCCATCGATGCATCCTGCGGATGGAAGATCTCGGTGGGTCCCACCTCGTACATGCCCGGAACATTCGCGTTGAGCGGACCACCTCGCTCGTCGGCCGACAAAATCAAGACCTTTGCGTCCCTCTTGTCGCCCGCAGACGCAGTCAGGGGGTTGAGCAGAACTTGCGCCGGAATGCCGGTCGCAAGCGAGGTCAGCATGGCCCCACCCCCAACCGCGCCAAGAGAGGCTAGGAATCCGCGACGTCCGTGCTTCGAGTTTGTTCGTTCGGCCATCGTGCAGCTCCTAAAACCCGACTCCGCTTGCGCCCGGGGACATGCACGCGACGGCCATCGCCGACTGCAGTGCGACTTGCTCCGTCTCGCCCGTGTCCATTGCGTCCGCCACGTGCTCCAACAAGATGTCCCGAGCGGCGCCGTGTCGGGCGTCTGATGGCGGCAGTGCCATCACTTTTTCGACGAGGTAGTCCAGCACCTCTTCCTGGTTCATGGTGCCGAACGTGGTCTCGAATGCATCCCGGGCAACGATGTCGCAAACCGCCTCGCGGTTGGCCCGGGTGAACAAACCAGTCTCGGCAATGATAATCGGCTCCACAACCGCTCGACTGAAGGCGTCATCGGGAATCGAGGCCGCGGCACGTGCCACATCCCGCTGCAAACTCGACGCGTCCTCGACATGGATGCCTAGCGCGCAGACGTCGTCGATACCAAGCCGTACCGACAGCTGCTGGCAGAACGTGGAACGACGCGCGATCATCGTCGAGGTCCCGGAGTCCGTTCCAGAGATGCAGTCCTTGCCGGTCACCAGCGGCGAGGACATCAACTCCCGAACGAGGACCCGGAAATCGAGATTCGATGTGACGAACGCCTCGACGACTCGGTCGAGTTCATCGCCCTCAGCGCACGCCTCGGCGTTGGCATACCAGCACAACTTTTGAGCCCATGCGTAGGGAAAGTACGGATGCTCCGCAAGGATATCCGCAAGGTCTCGAATCCCAGAGCCTGAAGCTTCGACATCGCCGAACACAAACTCTGCTTGCAGGTCTTGGCGTAGTGGATCGAGTTGCTCGCTGTAGTGATTGCTGAACGACGCGCGGTAGAAGTCCCGCATCGGATCGAGTTGTTGATGGCAGCCGTAGCACTCGGTGCCAGGCGCGGCATGCTCCTGATTGATGGCCTCGGACGTGAAGTCGCTGACCGTCTCGCCGTCGAAGCTCGCTCCCAGCGCGACGATCAACGCCTGGTTGATGATCACGCGCATCGAGTTGTCTTCGTTGGTCAGCCACGTCGACAGAAACCCAGGATGGGTGAGAAAACCCAGTCGTTCGCCGTGGATGCGCAGCTCGTTGGAGTCGCGCATGTTCAAGATGTCGTAGAAGTAGGTCGCCTCCTCGCCCGGGCCGGGTTTACTCATGGTCACGGGACGCCAGTCGGTAAAGTCGCTGCGGGCCAGTAACGGCTCGTTGACGGAGCCCGCGCCACCGCTGCTGCATCCCGGGTCTTGAAATCGACGCACGATTTCCACACGGCCGAACATGATCGCATCGAAGATGTAGAACGGAATCTTGCCGTTCCTTCCGATCTCCCACTCGCCCGGGACTTGCTCCGTCGTGTCCACAGTGATCACCGGACCAACGCCGCACCCGTCGGATATCTCTTCGGAGATCTTGCTGCTGTAGAAAGTCATCCAGTTCGGATGGCTCGGGTCGACAACTTCCTCGAGTGGAGGTTGCGGCGGGTCGCGAAGGAGTCGAACCGTTGGAAAATGCCCGACCGTCGTGCGCGAGGTTTGGTCGTAGTACCCAGCTTCGTCAGCAACGATGAAGTCATCGTTGAAGGCGATGAACATCATCATCGCCGTCGTCATCATGTAGGTCTCGGTCGTCAGCACTTCGTTGAACGGCCGACCATCTCGGACGAGTTGCAGTGCCGTCTTGGCGAAACTGTCCGAGAAGTTCTTGTTGAGCAGCACGTCCGCACGCGCACTCGTGGGGTTTCTGAACGGGGCGACCCCAAAGGCGTTGACCCCAATCAGATAGAAGATCGACTCGTTGTTCCCACTGGTCTGCTGGAACGCAGTCCTGAAGAATCGCTCCAAGACCGCGTCGGACTCCGAGATTGCCATCCACGTCTCGATCAACGCGGGCAGCGCGGTGCCATCGTCGTCGCTGGCCAGCGCCAGTAACTCTGCGTCCTCGAGCGGAAGTCCGGTCAGCAGGGTTTTGATCTTCGTCCCGTACGCGTGCGGCGTCAGCAGCTCGTCCACCGCACATTCGCCGGCCTCCGGGCCTGGTTCCCAGTCTTGAGGCTCGCCGTCGTCAGAGTCTGTGGGCCCCACGCTCACAGACTCCTCGGAGCCTGCACCACTGGATGCCCCGGTCGAACCTGCGACCCCGCCTCCGGACACGCTGCCGATGCCTTCGTAACAACCGGTGACAGACAATGCGGCGGCGATCAGCCCACCCACGGGAAAGTGTTTTCCAATCACGGCAACTGTCCTCCTTCGATCCACTGCGCAACGATCTCAATCTGTTGTGGGCCCCAATCGGCCGTCTGTTGAGCCGGGGGAGGCATGTTCTCGGCGGAAACAACACGCGCTGCAATCTTGTCCGCGTACTCCCGCCAAACCTCGAACGTGTCCAACGCCGCGGGCGCACGGCTGCCACTACCACCGTGGCAATCACCGCCCGTGCAATTGTT
>JAESSZ010000961.1 GCA_016763875.1 Nannocystaceae bacterium | reverse complement strand
GGTCACTTTGTCGACCACATGAAGATCGGTCGCGCGATGGTCCGCGTCCGAGCCCACGACGGCATCCACATCCGAGGCCCGGGTGCGACCCGCCTGGTGGCGTTCGTACAACCTCTCATCGAGGCGCACCTCCGAATCGTGGGTCCGGCGCGCGATCAGGCCCGCGCTACGGAATGAAGAACCTGCACCCCTCGGCGACCTGTTCCAGCGCATCCTGGAAGAACGCGTCGTAACCCTCGCTGCACACGCTGCCCGTGAAGGTGTGCTCGAAATTGCCTATGAAGCTCTCGAGCCGAGTTGTCTGCTCTGCACCGTCGAGACCCTGCGAGAGTTCGTTGCAGTCATCGAAACGCGGCGAGCCTCCGATCAGGCCCAGCGCCACCACGTTCCCGGCCGCACCGCCCTTGGCTTGGACAATCGCGTCGAACCACACCGTCGGATCTCCGAGACTTCCGCCCTGCGGCTCGGGTTGGTCCGCCACGTCGTCCTCTTCGTCGGAGATCATCAGGAAGACAAGCAATGCGTCGTCCCGCACAAAGCCGTCGTTGCACGAGCCCGCATCGTTGAGCCCAGTCGACACGGCTTCAACCAACGCGGCCGCCTGCTGCTCGATCGGGTTGCCTTCGGTCCCGACGATCGCCGCGCACTCGAACTCCGCTTCAAAGCCCGCGGCAAGGCCGTCCATGTACGGTTTGTCCGTCCCGAAGTCGCAGCTCAGATCGGGGTCCAGTGCTGAGTTTGGCTTGGTCGCCAACGCGCCCAGCGTGAAGTCGCAAGAGTCACAGTCCGCCTCCTCGGGACAAGCGCCCGCCAGCGGATCGGGGTTGCCTAACCCCGGGTAGGCGTCGGTATCGACGACGCCAACACGAATGCTCTTGACGTCGGGCAGCGCGGTTTGCATCGCTTGCACGAAGCCAGGTACGGCCGCCACAAGGTGCGCTTGCTCGTCTGCCATCGACGACGAGTTGTCCACGACAAACAAGAAGTCGATGCGCTCGCACTCCAACTGACCCAGCACGTCACCGTCGGACGACGAGGTCGAGTCCAAGTTGTCGTCCTCGGCATCTTCCGCCACGGTCGTGCCATCGAGGTTGATCCCGCCCGCGTCGGTGTCGGTATCGCCGTCGTCGCTGGTCGCCCCAGAGTCGCTGCATCCCATGAGGGCGACCGCCGCGGTCAGCCCGATAATTCTTGAGAGTCTCATCGCACGTCCTCGCTTAGAAGTTCTCGTAGACGACAACGACGTTGTCGCCCACGACGGGTACGTTGTTGTCGATGGTCACGGTGCACAAAAGCAGATCGTAACTCCAGTCGACTGCGGCGAGCGGCACCCCGTTCACGACGACCTGGATGGTCGCCGGGTTGATGGCAAGGCAGTTTCCAACTGGGCTCCCGTCGAGCACGTAGGTGTCGTTGGGCACGTTGCTCGCAATGGCGGTGGCGAGCTGGTCCAGGTCCCACGGCGGTGCGTCGCAGATCGAGATCATGTCCGCGGTCGTGCCCGTGTATTGCGACAACTTGACGTACTCATCGCCGTCTTCGACCGACGTCCCGCAGCCGTTGAAGTTGTCGGGATCGCCCGCACCAAGCACGGTCGTGCCGGTATTGCCGATGATGGAGTAGAACGCCCAGTCATCTCCCGGCTCGTAGGCCGGGAAGTAGTTCTCCATGAAGGACTCGAACCCCAGCAGAGCGCCAAAGTCCTCGGCGAGCGAGGTGTAGACGTTCGCACCGTCGTTGAAACGACAGATGTTACCCGTCGTACCGCTGTTGATGTTGCCGCCACCGTCCTGGCAGTCATCGTCAGGCTCGAGATCGTCGGGCGCAACCCAGTTGACGTCGTCGCCGTCGTCATCCGTCGTCACGATGAACGCGATGTACGAGCCGTCGATGAGGTTGGCCCCCCATCCGGCGCCATATTGCTGAATCGCGCGCCCAAGTGCGTTGCTGGAGTGCACCATCGCCCGGTCGGTGCCGTTGGTGTCGTAGTGACGGAATCTCGGCACGTTGTCCGTGCAGCCGTTGCCACCAAGCGGGGGAAGGACGCACATCTCAAACGAGCCAGTGCCGCGATCCGCGATCAAGTGGAGCTGGTTGTTGCCCCCGGCGGCATCGAGCGCGGTGGCAAACGCGTTGATCTCCGACTCCACGGTCGCGATCTCGTCCGCCATCGAGCCCGACGAGTCGATCATCCACACGATATCGATGGGCCGCGCCGTCGTATCGGTGCCCACGAGGTAGTTTTCTGCACACGGCGGGTCAATGCCGTCGCAGTTGTCGTCGATGCCATTGCCGCAGATCTCGAGACCACCTGGAATCGGATCGCAGGTGTTCTCCGCCTGAGGCACACCGTCAATGCACTGCGGCACGGTCACCTGACACGCCAGCTCGCCACACGTCCATGTCCCCTGGCCTTCGTCGGTCAGGCCATTGCAGTTGTTGTCGACGCCGTCGCAGATCTCCGCCTCCGGAGGCAGCGGGACGCAAACAGGCACCATGCCGCCGATGCAGCCTGGAATCGTGACTTCGCAGTCGAACAGGCCGCATGAGATATCGGGGATCCCCTCGTCGACATCACCATCGCAGTCGTTGTCCACACCATCGCAGACCTCCATGCTCGACCCCTCGAGCGGGTCGCACTCTGGCAGATCGCCGCCCTCGCAGTCGGTGACGGTGTGTTCGCAAGCGCCTAGACCGCAGGCTACGACGTCCTCACCGAGCCCCTCGTCGACGTCGCCGTCGCAGTCGTCATCGATCTTGTTGCAGACCTCGAACATCGCGCCCACATCGGGGTCGCAGTTGTTGGGAACACCCTCGATGCAGTTGGGCTCGTCGTGGTTGCACACGCCCATCCCGCAGTTGGTCTCTCCCTGGTCCTCGTCGGTCTCACCGTCGCAGTCGTTGTCGAAACCGTCGCAGATCTCGTCGGTGGGGAAGGTTTCGTCGCTGCAATCACCCCAGACCCCGAGGTCGAGATCGATGGCGTCGCACTGCTGCAGTCCCGGTTCGCAAGTACCAACGTCGTAGTTACCGGCGGCACCCGTCCAGCAGTAGCGCAGCTCTCCGGGTTCACACGTGCCGTCTTCGGTGCCGGGCGGGTCTTTGGGCTTGGGCGGCAAGTCGATGCCACCCGTGGTGCCCTCGTTGCCCGAGTCCGACTCGGTATCGCCGTCGTTGCCCGAACCACCGGTCGTGCCGTCGTTGCTCGTGCCGCCGTTGCTCGTGCCTTCGCCAGCACTCACGCTCCCGGCGCCCATCGTGGTGTCAGCGCCGTCCGCGGAGCCCCCCATGCCGTTGGTATTGTCGCCGGTCCCTTCGCCGCCTTGCGAGTTGTCTCCGGCCGACTCCGTCGCACCACCGGTGCCCCGGGTTCCCGACATAGAGTCGGTACCCGCGTCTCCCACGGTGGCCGAAGCGCCGTTGCTGTTGGACGAGGCGACCTCGTCATCTCCAGCACAGGCAAAGGCAAGAAAAAGAGGTGAAGCCCAAATAGAAGTCTTGAAACGCATCATCGTTCCCCCAAACGTGAAGCCTAGGGCCGGGAAAACCGGCCAACGCATCTTCCCAGGAAAACTCGGTAAAGTCCATTACGAAATTCATCCCATCTTCGCGTTAATGGGTAGTCAAGCCCCCTAAATGTGGGCGAATCAGCGCAGTTTCGTGCCTGCTCGAATGGACGCCCCTGGTAGAACACGAGAAAAAAGTGTAATCAGAGTTGCAATATTTGTTGCTGGTGCCGACCTATTCGGCGCCGCTCACCTCCCTTTCAGGAGCCTCTCTCATGCGCCGACTTCGCTTGTTTTCGACTCTCGCCCTGTTCGCAGCACCGCTCGCCGGCTGCACCGATGACTCCGCAGGAGCCGGTGGCGGTACCGATGAGTCCGGGGGCATCGACCCCAGCGCGGGACCTGACAGCAGCGGGGGCGCGGTAGACGAGACGACCGCAGCGGACGGCAGCGGTGGCGGAGACCAAGGCGAGACCGGGGACGGGTCGTGCAACGACAACGTTCACAACTCCAGCGAGACGGATGTCGACTGCGGCGGCTCGGACTGCCC
>JAESSZ010000960.1 GCA_016763875.1 Nannocystaceae bacterium | reverse complement strand
GCGATCGCCAGCGTCGAGCCACGCCGAATGAAGCCGCGACCAACCCATCCAAACTCGGGATCGTCCGCACAGGCCTCACCGCTGGGGTCATTCCAGCAGGCCTCTGGCCGCAGCGCGTGCAGCATGCTCTCAAGCGGCGCTTCGTAGCCGCAGCCATTGATCCCCTGCGGCGCCATGCAGCTCAGCGCGCCGGAGATGTCGTTGAACACCACGTTGCTCGAGGTGGCGTCAAAGTGGATGAACGGGTCACCACCGGGCACGATGTCCATCGGACAGCCGTCGGTGCACGCCTCGGGAATCTCGACCGGGTTGAACGGGTGCACGCTGGTAAACGCGTCGATCCGCGCGTTGCACCCCGTGAAGACCGGTCTTCCTTGGCCCGGCAGGTAGCCCGGAGCTTGGAAGTCGGTGCACAGCGGGTGCCCAAAGTCGGACGTCGTCACCATGATGTTGACGTCCGCGTTGACATCCCCACCCCCTGGCTTCTTGAGGTTCTCCAAGCGCTCGACCAATAGCGGGAAGTTGCGCGAAAGGTTGAGTTGCTCTTCGCCCATCGTGCCCGAGTTATCGATCACAAACAGGACGTCGATGAGTTCGCAGTCGGCCAAGTCGCCTGCACAGCCCGGCAAGAGCGGGCCGTCGTCACTCCCACCACCGACGTCGAGTTTTTCGCCCGTATCGCCGTCGGCATCGACCTTGGACTGGCCATCGTCCCCCTGGGTATCGCCCGTGCCTGTCGAGGTGCTCTCGCCCGGCGCCGAATCTTGATCAACTGCATCGCGCGCCTCGCCGCATCCGGCAAGCCCAATCGCCAAGCAGAGCGTCGTCGCTCTCGTTGCCTTGTGCATGTGCTCCTCTATCCGGCCGGAGTCCAACCGCCCGCGTTCGCCAATGCGAACCCAGTCATGTCGCTGTAGGTGTACGGGTAGTTCAAGCCCGTGACGGTTTCGTACTCGCCCGTCATCGGATCGACGCGGTAGGCCGAGGTGTTCATCGAGACGCCCCAGACGTAGCCTTGGAAGTCGATGCTCACGCCGTGCACGTAGTCCGGCAGGTTGTAGGTCGCCACGACCGCCAACGTCTCCGTATCGATACCGACTAGCGGCTGGCTCGCCAACCACAGCGTGCCCTTGCCGTCCTCCATGCAACCACCACCGCCGTTGACGTTGGCGGTTTCCCAGGTCTCCGTCATCGGGTCGAAGCGGCCGACCTGATACGAACAGACCCAGACGTAACCCGCAGAGTCGACGGTCATGCCGTACCCATTGGAGCCCATCGGCCACGTCTCGTACTCGAGCGTCTGTAGATCAACCTTGACCAGATCACCCTGGCCCAGCTGACTACCCCAGAAGTTGCCGCCACCATCCACGGCGCCGCCGTAGATTCCGTAGAACTGCGGTTCGACGTCGAGCAGCTTCACCGCATGTTCGACCTCGCCAGTGCCGCCATCCACGAGCACCACACGAACGCCCTCGAATGCGTCACCGCCGCCGCCGCCGCCCTTGCCGAAGCCCCCGCCGTCGTTGGCGCCTGATGTCCAGACCTTCTCGTTTTCATACCGACACTCGGTCGGATCCCACTGGCCTGGCGTCCATGCCACAGGCCGCTGCGAGCTGTAGTCGAACGGGGTGAACCACGCACGGCACTCCTCGTCGTCCCACGCCAGCACATCGTTGGCTCCGGTCGACGTGTCGATCGTGCCGTTACCGTTCGCGTCTTCGCAGTCCGTCGGGTTGGCGTAAAACTTCACCAGGCCACCGTTGCGATTGGCAACCGCGACGTCACCGTTGAGGCTGACCGAGGTCCGCGACGGATCACCATTGGTCGGGCGGGTCAGATAGCGACCAACCTCTTCAAGCGTCACCGTGTCGATCTTGGAAACGGTGCCCTCTGAACTGTTGGCGATCCATATAAAGGAGTAGAGCGGCTCGTTGCTGCCACCACCGCCAGATCCGCCGCAGCCCATCGCACCGGGCGCATCGGGAATCGTGCCGACATCGTAGATCGGCGGCTGAGCCCCCGTCGTCGCCGTCCCCTCGTCCGCGGAGCCTGACGTGGTCCCGATTCCGGCCGTCGTTCCGCCATCCCCTGTGGTTTGCGCGCCCGTCTCGCCGTCGCCCAGTCCATCGGCGTCTGGCGAGCGGTTGCATGAAGGCCCCGTAAACAACAGACCCAAGCCGAGTCCTCCCGCCACCAACGTCGCTTGTCGAAGTTCCATCATCAGTCCAAACTCCTAGCTGCCTCGTCGAAGGCGAGGCCTCCGGCTGTCCATGAATGTCCCTAAGGTCGGGATTCCATCAGATGCTTGCACATAATCGGTTGAACTCGCGGGTTTTGGGGCGCTACGGAAGGGATTGCCGCAGTGCAGTCCGATTGGGGACGCCCCGCGGTATACCCGCGTCGCTCGCGACACTTACTTTCGCTTTGGGAATCGTAAGCGCGACGGGTGGCTGCGCCGACGATACCACCGCGCAGACCGACACAGAGTCGACATCCACGGGCACGGGGGGTGGATCTGGCGACACGACTTCCCCAACAACCTCCCCCATGACGACGGTGGCGGACGGCTCCTCATCAGGTATGGGGTCCAGCGGTACCGGTTCTGTGGGGTCGAGTGGCGATACGACCGCGGGAAGCTCTAGCGGGGAAACGACTGCTACAGCGAGTGGAACGGAAACGGAAGGGAACGAGGAGTCGAGCACCTCAGGGTCGGTCTTCGTCTGTGATCCGATCGACCTGGGCTCAGTCCTTGGCGAGGTCCACACGGGCTCGACTGTCGGGGAAAGCAACGATCTCCTTGTCGACTGCGTGAAGTTCGACAGCGTGGAGCGAGAGTTTGCCTGGACTGCGCCCGTCACGGGAACCTACCAGATCGACACGCTCGGCTCCAGCTACGACACCGCCCTCATGGTGCTCGCCGAGGACTGCTTCGGCACTCAGTTGGCGTGCAACGACGACTTTGGTGAACTGCAGTCGGCGGTGCTGGTCGACGTCGCCGAGGGTGAGACGATCGTCGTGGTCGTGGACGGCTACGGCGGAGGCAACGGCGAGTACGTGCTCAACATCGTGACCTCGGCACCAGGCGACTGCTGCGAGCCCGGATTTTTCGGAGGATGCGACGACGACGCGTGCGAGACCCTCGTCTGTGCCGTCGATCCCGAGTGCTGCACCGGACAGTGGGACGCCATCTGTGCGCTCAACTACGCGCCCACCCTGTGCGCTCAGTGTGCGGAGCCCGACTCGTGTTGTTTCCCGCAGAAGGACGGCGGCTGCAACGACCCTATGTGCGAAACCGATGTTTGCGCCATTGATGCGTCGTGCTGCGACACCGAATGGAACCAAGCCTGCGCCGATCTGGCCGAGCAGCAATGCACGACGTGCATTCCGCTCGACTGCTGTAGCCCGCACGATGAAACCGGGTGCGGCGACCTTTCCTGCGAACAGATCGTCTGCGAGCAATGGGACCCGTGGTGCTGCGACCAGGTGTGGGACGAGTCGTGTGTACAGTTCGCCAACAACAACTGTTCCGTGTGCCAGGAGCAGGGCCCGTGCTGCTACGCCAACGCGGGCATCGGGTGCGAGGAGCCAGAGGTCGCGCAGTGCGTCTGCGACACGATGCCTGAGTGCTGCCTCGGTCAATGGACCGACGCATGCGCCGCCGCCGTCACCGACCTGATGTGCGGGACGTGCGATCCGCCCGACGGCTCGTGTGTCGACTTCGATCTGGGCAGCGCGTTGGGCGAAGTCGCAACCGGCAGCAACGTGGGTGCGGGCGACAACGGCACCCTCACGTGCGCGCCAGTCGGCGGAGAAGAACACGCCTTCACTTGGCTCGCGCCTTCGACCAACACATTCACGTTCGACACGGTGGGCAGCGACTTCGATACCGCCTTGTCGGTCCGGTTCCCGGACTGCGCGGGTGAGGAGATCGGGTGTACGGGGTTTCTGGGCCAGATGAACTCAATCGTCACGCTGGAGCTGGTGGAGGGACAGCCGGTGGTCATCACGCTGGAGGGCTACGGCGCGGGGGCCAACGGCAACTACGTGCTCAATATCAACCTGCCCGCAAACGAGGGGTTTTGCTGCGCGGGAAACTTCTCAGTGGGCTGCGCATCGGCCACGTGCGAGGCGAGCGTCTGTGACGTGCAGCCCAGTTGCTGCGTCGAGAACTGGGACGACAGTTGCGGGCTCATTGCCCTCGTCGAGTGCGCCGTCTGCGAGAACCTCGAAGACTGCTGTTCGGATCACGACAGCCCAGGGTGCGACGACCTCAACTGCGCCGCGCAAGTCTGCGACTTCGAGCCATCGTGCTGCAGCAGCGGGTGGTCGGACACCTGCATCGAATGGGCGTTCGAGGTCTGCATCGGCGTGTGCGAGTTGTAGTCCGTGCAGCGACTCAGGGCTGCCTGGACACGAACAACGTGACGGTGTCGTCCGACTCGTTCGAGACGACGATGTCGTCGATGCCGTCGCCGTTGATGTCGGCCGCCTCGATGCCCGATGGACCGCCGCCCGCAATCAGGGTCCCCGCGTTGGTATACGCGGGACCGATCCGGATCAGGATACTGACCGTGCCGTCGACTGCGTTGGCGACCGCGATGTCCCCACCGGTGCCGTTGCCGTCAAAGTCGCCCAGCGCGACGTCGCTCGCCCCCGCACCGGTCTGCGAAAACAAGGGTGTGAACGTCATGCCGTCGCCTGCGGACTGCAGCACGTGAACACCGCCCATCCCGGCGTCGGCGACAACCAGATCGTCAAGGCCATCGCCATTGACGTCACCCGCGACACCACGCGCCAGCGCTGCCCCGACGGTCGCGACAGTCATCTCGTCAAACGGGCCAAAGTTACCGTTGCCTAGTCCCAGACCGACCACAAGCCTGTTTCCGCCAAACACGACCACGTCGGGAAACGTATCCACCGAGCCGTTGAACTGCCCAACCGCCAAACCGGTGGGCGAGGGCACAAACGGCGAGG
>JAESSZ010000959.1 GCA_016763875.1 Nannocystaceae bacterium | reverse complement strand
TCGAGTTCGCACGCCGACAGCAACGTGGTCACTGCGGCCCCGATGGGGTCGTTTGAAGCCATGGGCGCCTAAGCCTCTCCCGTGGACTTTGAGCCCACTGCCGCTGCAGGAGTCCGAGACTCAAGGCTCGACTCAGACCCTGAGTCGGGGTCCTCGATGTCGGCAGCTGGCTCGTCGTACGGCTCGGCGGTGAGTTCCTTTGAACGCCACGTGAGCCGAAACCCGTGCGGCAACTGGTCCAACGGTGGCACCTGATCGCACGCGCGGCACTCAACTCGCGTGTCCCGTTCGGCGCACCCCTGGCAGATCTTCAAGAGGCGGTGAGTCCCACTGAGGTCGATCCGGAGTTCAGACAGCAGCGCGATCTTTCGCTCGAGACGCTCGATGTGCGAACTCAACAGCGACTCAAGACTCCGCGCAGCTTCACCGTCGGACGACGACACATCACGCGTGTGCAGCAGAGTCTCGACTTCTTCGAGGGTCCAACCGGCTTCCCGCAGGCCGATGATGTAGTTCAGACGTTCCAACTGCGAGGCGTCGAACAGCCGATGCCCACCCGCGCTGCGAGCCGCGGTCAGTAGTCGCTTTCGCTCGTAATACCGCACGGTACGAGGGGTGCATCCGCTGCCCCCGGTCATGTCTTTGAGCGTCAGATACGGACTCGCCACGTCGCTACCACCTTGAACCCTCGGCCTCCGGGACGCCCCGAGTACGGCGATTCCACTGAGGTAACGCTGCCTTCCACGCGGGGGGGCTGTCAAATGTAGACTTCGGTCGTGAGCACCAGCGCAGACACAAGGCCAGTCGCGCTCGTGACGGGCGCGGCGGTGCGTGTGGGCGAGGCTATCGCGCGTCGTCTCGATACCGCCGGGTACCGAGTGTGGCTGCACCACTTCAGATCGGTCGATCACGTCGCGACCCTCGCGTCATCGCTCAGCCACGTTGTCGGAACACCACGGGCCGATCTCGGTGACCGCGCGCAGCGTGACGCGTTGATTCGAACCGTGACCAACCCGGGCGGGCCGGCGGCCGGTCGGCTCGATCTGCTGGTCAACAGCGCGGCGTCGTTTGAACGCGGGCCCTTCCTCGACCGGAACGACGCGGACATGGCGCGGGTGTTCGAGCTGGTCTTGACCGCGCCGCTTTCACTCGCGCGCAGCGCACATCCCGCGCTCGCCGCGACGTCCGGCTGCGTGGTCAACATCGGAGATCTGCTCGCGCGACACCCTTCCCCAGGTCACGCCGAGCACGCGATCGCCAAAGCCGGGCTTGAGGCGGCCACCCGCGCCCTGGCGGTCGAGTTTGCCCCCGTACGCGTGTGCGCTGTTGTCCCAGGCACCGTCGCTTGGCCCCCAGAACTGCCCGTAGAGGCCCGCCGCGCCATTATCGCCCAGACCGCGCTGGCACGTCTCGCGACGCCCTCTGACGTCGCCGATGCCGTCCTTTTCCTCGCGCAAGCGAGCGCGGTGACCGGCGAGACGCTTGTTGTCGACGCGGGGCAAAGCGCAGGAACGGGTCGCCGGCCCACCTAGCTGCCTGTTTGGCGCACCTGCCCAACGATTGCGACAAGACTACGCCCGCCGGGGTTGACCTCGGTCCGCGGCCACCTTTATACGTATCGCCCTTCCGATGACGACCGAGCCGCAACCGACCGAATCCGCCGAGGCCCCCGACATGGGCGAAGCCCAGCAGGTTTCGCAATACGAACCCGTTCAAGGACGCCCGCTTGAAGTGCGTGTCGATGAGCGAGGCGTCGAGCGAGCGATCCGCAAGCTGCGTCGGCTCATGGCCAGCGAGGGCGTGCTCCGCGAGATCAAACGCCGCCGCCACTACGAAAAGCCCAGCGTAAAGTCGAAGCGGAAGCTTCGCGAGGCCGAGCGTCGCCGCAAGCGCCGCGAGCGCAAGCGCTACTCTGATCGGTAGCAGCCCGAGCGCAGGCAGCCCAAGCGCTAGCAGCCGAGAGCCGGCGCGGAGCGTCAGCGGGGCTGCACGAGCGATATCTGCAACATGCAGCACGATGGGTCGACCGTCGTGCTGTGAAGCGATCGGGATCTATAGCCCGTCTGCGTCGCAGGTTGGCGACGCTCGCCACGATGCTGACAATGGCGGTCGGCGTCACGTATGGCGGCTTTTCGCAATCGACGGCGATGCCGTCGGCGGGCGAAGATCGCTTGCGGATCGTTTCGTGGAACCTGCGCAACTTCCCCACTCGGCCGTGGATGTCCCCACGCAGTGGGCCTCACGCGGGTGACCCGCCGCACGACCTGCCACGAATGGCCTCGACGTTTGTCGCCCTAGCCGCAGACGTGATCGTCCTGCAGGAGGTGCATGACGCGGACGCCCTTCACGCCGTTCTGCCGGATGCGTACGCATGGGCCGTCTCCGAGGGCGGCGGCGCGCGAGGCCAACATCTTGTCATCGCATGGCGACACTCGAGGCTGCGTCCTTCGGGCCCGATAGTCGAAGATCAGGCGATCGCGCTGGACGGCTCGCTGCGACCCGCCGTCGCACTGCGACTGACGCCCATCGCAGGCCCTCAAGCCGGTGCAAAACCCTTGTTGGTCATCGGCGTGCATCTCAAAGCGCGACCGTCTGGATCTGAGATCCGCCGCGAACAGTGGGATCACCTCGCCACATTCATCACGCGGGTCCGGGCACCGAACGATCGTGTCGTCCTTGTGGGTGACTTCAATGTGACCGGCGCCACATCGCTGCGCCGAGACTCGAATCCCGCGCTGCTCGAGCGTCGTGCGCTGTCGGACCGGCTCGCACGCATCGGCCTCGCCGCGATCGAGGTAGGTCCATGCACGGCGTATTGGCAGGGTGTGCGACACGACGCCTGGCTAGAACCGTCGCGACTCGATCTCGCGTTTGCGGCCGGATTCGAAGGAACTGCGCCCATCGCATCGGTAGGGACACACTGCCGCAAACACGCCTGCGCCCCGTTTGTGTCCACCGCCGCGTATCCCGACCTCTCGGTCGAGGGACTCAGCGATCATTGCCCCGTGCTCATGGATGTCTCCATGTTTGAGTAAATATCGGTACGCCACCTGGTTCAAAATGCAGGACCCGCGGATCCGAAGGCCAACGTCCGGCGACTACCGCGACCGACCCCGCTTGGATCGCAGAGGATTCCGGGGGTCTTTGCCGCCGCCTTTTAGCCCGAAAGTTCGTCCCAAAAGGCATTGAACATTCTCATCGTACGCCGGTCCAACACGCGTTCGACAAGGCATCTGAGCCGTCGCAGTTCCATGGCGGGACGGAAGACTCAGTTGCCAAGATCTTCGGGGTCTGGGACCATCCGCGGCGCCTCAGGTACCGCTTCCCTCCCCCATCCCCCGAAGGGACGACGGCCAACCAAAGAGTAAAAACGGTTGGGGCGCTTCCGGACTAACGTTCGATTATCCCAGGAGATCAAAAAACATGCACGCTCTCAGGCACAAGGGTTTCAGTCTGGCCGCGCTCGGCCTCTTCACCGGCTTCGCCGTCACCTCCGTTACGGGTTGTCCCGAGGGTGGCGTTTGCGGACCGTGCGGCTCGATCGCGACCGGGCAACTTTCCATCTCCGGCGATGCGAAGCTCGACGGATTTTTCAAAGCGGTCGCTGACTTCCAGGGCGCAACCGCACGCATCAGTGGCGACTTCGACGCCAACATCATCGCCATCGCGGAAGCGTGGGGCATGGTCGAAGCCGGCGCCGACATCACGGTCGACGGCGCGTTCGTCGGCGACCTCATCGGCATGATTAAGGCGGAGCTCAGCGCCAGCGTTGAGGGCAGTATCCGCATCGAGTACCAGCCGCCCAAGTGCCAAGCCGACATCAACGTGTCGGTCAGCGCGCAGGCCTCCTGCGAAGCCAGCGCCGGCTGCGACTGCGAAGTCGACGTGGACGCCGGCGAGCTGTCGGTCAAGTGCGAAGGTCAGTGTTCCGGCGGCTGTAGCGCCGAGTGTTCGGGCAGCATCGAGTGCAAGACGCCGGAGATCGGCATCTCGTGCGAGGGCTCCTGCGAGGGTTCCTGCGAGCTTGAAGTCGGCGCGACCTGCGAAGGCACCTGCTCCGGTGGATGCACGGGCGAATGCTCGTTGACCAACGCCGCCGGCGAGTGCGAAGGCACCTGCACCGGTGGAGAGTGCACAGGCACCTGCGAGATGTCCGCTGGCGCGAGTTGCAGTGGCACGTGTCACGGCACCTGTGTCGCCGAGGCCGATCCCGGTGGCTGCGAAGGCGAGATCGGTTGTCGCGGTAGCTGCAGTGGCGAGTGCTCCGGTTCCTGCGAAGGTGCCTTCGAGCCTCCCAGCGCCAGCGTGGACTGCGAGTGCGAGGCTTCGGCCGACTGCAACGCGCAGGCATCCGCCCAGGCCGAAGCGAACATCTCCTGTTCGCCCCCCAGCCTGGAGCTCGTGTTCGAGCTCTCCGGCAACCTGCAGGGTGAGGCCGGTGCTTCGGCCCGCGCCGCATTCGCAGCCAAAATCGACGTGCTCAAGGTTCGCGGCGTCGCGATTCTTCAGGGCAGCGCCAACCTCCTGGCGCTCGTCGACGGTAAGATCAACGGCGAAGTCGTGTTTGAGCCATCGCCGCTGGTGTACCTGACGGGACAGATGCAAGGCATCATCTCCGGCGGGCTCTCGGGCGACTTCGACATCCCCGTCGGCCGCATCGACTGCGTGATCCCGGCATTGCGCCTCGCTGTCGAGTCCCTCGCGGAAGTCGGCACCGAAGTTAGTGGTACGATCAGCGCTCAGGCCGAGTTCTCCGGCTTCCTGCTCAACCCCACGGGTTGAGCCCAGCGGCCACTGACGGCCCACGTTTATGAAACACCGAAGCCCGCGGATCTTCGCCATTGTCTTGGCAGCCGCGGGCTTCGTCGTGTCTGGCGTGTTGGAGTACGTCCACGCCAAGACCTATCTGTATCCCGCCAGTAGTAGTTTCTGCTCGATCGACGCCACGCTCAACTGCGGCACGATCGCAATGTCTCGCTTCTCTGTGCTGCTCGGCATTCCCATGCCCGTGTGGGGGGCGGCGGGATTCCTGGCGATCGGCGCGGCCGTGTGGCGACGCTCCAAACTCGTGTTGCCGCTGTGTGCCGTTGCGACCGCCGCGAGCGTCGCGCTGCTGTTGGAGTCACTGCTCCATGTCGGCGCCGTGTGTCTGCTGTGCGAGGCGGTGCACGGGCTGTCGCTTATCTTGTTGCTGGTCGCGGTGCTCGGGCGCAAGACGTTCGATCAGGCGCCCGACCGAGAGGCGTTGATCGGCATCGGCCTGTTCCCCTCGAGCCTGCTGGTCATAGCGCTGCTGCTTGCGCCGCGTTACTGGGAGCCGCTGACGTGGCAGACCGATGTGCCACACGCAACCGGCGTCACCGAAAACGGACAGGCTTGGGTCGGCGCCAGCGAGCCCACGGTCATCGTGGAGGAGTGGGTGGACTACAACTGTCCTCACTGCGCGCTGGCAAGCAACCGTATGCGCATGCGGCTGGTGCATGACGCGGACGCGCTGCGCGTGGTCCGCCGCCACGAGCCACGCATGCTCTGCAAGAAGATCGGCAAGGGCTGCAAACCTCTGCGGGCGGCGTTGTGTGCCGAGGCGCAGGGCAAGTTCTGGGAGATGGACAGCTGGCTGTTCCTGCACGCGCCCGGGCCTCAGTTGCTTGAGTTGTCGAACGGCGCCCGCACCGTAGGTCTCGACGTCGCGAAGTTCGAACGCTGCCTGGATGCGACAAGTACCTGGACCCGCGCGGCGGACATCGCCCGCGCTGCTCGCAAGACCAAGATTATCCAGACCCCGACGTACATCATCGATGGGCAGCGCTACGACGCCAAGACCGTCCACGCGTACCTCGACGACGCGCTATAGCGCCCGACTGTCCGAGCCCGACTATCCGGGAATCGTGACGGGCGGCCCGCCCTCGCACTCCCAAAGGAAGTTGTCGAGGATGACCGTCGTGTCCCAGATATCGTCGCTGAGATCCCACACCGCGAACACGATCTCGATCTGCTCGCCGGGCGTCACGCCTCCCGTGGTGACCAACCACTTGGTCCCCGCGTTTTGGTCCATCGACGTCCCCGCCAACTCGGGCGAGCCCGGCAAGTTGTCCAAAAACCCGGCGTTGAGCGAGATGGGGTTGCCCATCTCGTCAAAGGAGATATTGCCGGTCCACTGCTCAGACTCCAGCCATGCGACGTACATGTCGTTGAACTCGGTCTCGAAGTAGATCGGGTACTCCTCAGAGAAGAACGCGAACTCGTAACTGAACCCAAAAGTACCCGCGGGGACTTCGGTGTTGATCCGGATCTCGGCGTAGTCGTTGGCGCCTTCGCCCTGATTCCACTGGTTCTGCAGCGTGTTGGAGCACTCGCCGGTGCCCACCAGGGTCGGATCGTCGGCGCAGTCATCGGTGGCGTCGACGCCGGCCATCACCAGCGGCGCCGGTAGCGCGAAACCGGGGTCTGGCGAAGAGACGCCCGACGAAGTGAACATCCCCGGGGTCAGGATCTGCGTCGCGATGCCCGTGGACATCACGATGAACCGCTCCCCCTCGCGCGGCGGATAGGCCGGCGGCGCCGAGGTACCCAGGTTGCCCTGGTGGATAAACATCGCCTCGACCCCGCCGTTGTAGACCCCGTCGACCTGCGGCCCGCCCGGGCAGTTGAGACCAAGGGCGTGCATCGGGTCGGTGTCCGCGTCGTCGCACGAGACCGGTAAAGGCGCCCCACAATTGTTGTTGGTCGGCACATCCGGCAGATGCCCGAGATCGAACACGACGGGCGGCTCGGCCGCGTCGTCGGAGGCCGGACCATCAGCAGCGGTGTCGCCATCCGCGGCGCCACCTTCGTCTGCGCCAGGTCCGTCGGTCGAGCCGGTCCCGCCGGTCGTGCCGACGCCCCCGTCGTCTTCGTCCCCACCATCCAGGCTCAGCACGCCGGGCGTCCCGCCTTCGGCGGTATCGGGGCCAGCCTTGCCGCCCCCGCAGGCGAGCAGCAGCGCTCCGGGCAGCAACAGCAACAACCTTTGAATCCTCGGATCGTTTGACTTGGTCATCGAAATCCCCCCTTACAGTGGGGTCCTACACCTCGGTGAAGAACCCACACCCCAGTCCCCTGATGCATGGTACGTGGACCCCCCGAACTTCAGCGGACGCGCGTGCCTTTTCTCGCCAACTGCCCGACCCCCGTCGTGGCGCCCCTTGGCCCCCGCACAATAGATCGTTTTCGCCGGGCGGGCGGTGCGCCGTGGGCGACGGTACGACACGCCAGGTCACGCCCGAGCCCGTGAGCGCGTTTGTGCGCGACGATCCAAGCGAGTTACGCCATCCTGCCGCCCATGGCGAAGGAGCCTCGGCGCTACTCCAAGATCCTCTGCACCCTCGGCCCGGTGAGTTCAACCCCCGAGGTGGTTGGCCAACTCATCGACGCAGGGATGAACGCCGCGCGGCTCAACCTCAGCCACGGCACCCACGATGATCACGCCCGTGTCTATCGGGTGGTCCGCCAAGAGGCGAGCAGGCGGGACGTGGCGGTGGCGATTCTCGCGGACCTCCAGGGCCCCAAGCTACGCATCGGCAAGATACCGGGCGAAGGTTTCGCGTTGGTCGACGGTCGCCGGGTCATCATCAGTACCCGTGCCGACGACACCCCCGAACAAACCGAGGCACACACGCTGGTGACAACGACCTACCTGGGCATGGCCGAGGCGGTCACCGCGGGCGACCGAATCCTCATGGACGACGGCAACCTTGAGTTGAGCGTCGACGCCGTCGAGGACAACCACGTGATCACGACGGTGGTCCAGGGCGGTCTGCTCACCTCCAACAAGGGGATCAACCTACCCGGCGTCGGGCTGGACATGCCAGCCCTCACCGACAAGGACAAGGTCGACCTTGAGTTCGCGCTCAACCTCGGCGTCGACGCCATCGCGCTGTCGTTCGTGC
>JAESSZ010000958.1 GCA_016763875.1 Nannocystaceae bacterium | reverse complement strand
CTCCCGACCCTGCGCCGCATGCTCCCGATGCTCGCCGCTGTAGCGGTCGTAATGCTGTGCTGGCCCGCCGCCGCCGCCGACAAGTTCGGCATCGTCACCCTGGAATTGCGGGCTGAGCAAGGCGGCGCACCCACGCACCTGTGTGTCGTCGCCGCGGCCAAAGGCTCGCGATCGCGCACGACCCTCAAAGCGTTGTTGCAACCGCTCGAGTCCGGGAACAAAGAGGGAGAACGCAACGGGTCGTGGCTGGTCGACCCCAAAGCATGGGGCGGCGCGGCGGATTCGGTAGACCGAGACCGTTGCGCCAGCCACGACCTGGGAGACTGCCGTCCCCGCGTCGAGCTTCCCTCTGGGCTTCAACAGCGCCTCGGCGACTTGCACGTTGCGTGCATCGCCGATGGTCTGCTCCAGTCGGACCAAAGCCAGAGTGAACGACCGGTTTTTGTGCTGCTTGAGCACCTCGACGGCTCGCCGCCTTCGATCGAGTCGGTGCGGCTCGTCGGCGGTGTCGCCACAGTGGGTGTAGCGGCGGACCTCGAACGAGTCGTCGTCACGGCGCGGAGCCTGGGCGGCTACTACCTCCCGGATCACGTCTCAGAACGTGCGGAGACCGAACTTGGCGACGGCAATGCGGCAGGTGCGTCCCGAAAGCACGTGTCGTTGGCGCTGCAAGCCCGCTGTAGGCTGATCGAGGTCACCCTCCCAGCAACACGACTCTCGGTGCGGGACCGGGACCGGCTATCGGTCAGCGTGCACGGGATCGATTTCGATGTCGACCGCTGTGTCCGGTCCTTGCCGGAGGACGCGCCGGTCGTCCAAGTACGCGTCCCTCCCGCGCCACTGGGCGTCGGGTCCATCGAGTTCGAACTCGCAGCGACCGAGGCCGGCAAGGCGGCGGCGAAGTTCGGTGCCAGCTACTACGGCAAGTGGCCCAGGACGCCCTTCCCTCTCACCTTCAAACAGGTCACATTCACCTGGCGCCGACCCAAGTGCATCTACCCTGAGGCCAGCTGTCCGATCGCCTCACTCGAGACCGGCACAACCTGCGAGTCCACGCTCACCGAAGAAGGTTGCGCGTACGTGTGCCCGGGAGAAGCGGGTGAAGACGCCCTGGACCTGGTCCTGCCCCTCACAGTGCATTTCGAGAAGGAAGACCCGACTCAGAAATGGAGCGACCGCCTGGCTCAGAACGGCCAGCGACTGACCTCCTACGTCGATGCGGACGACATCTACGTCGAGGCTGACATCTCGCGCTGGAACACCGAGAGCCCCGCCAACCGGATCACCGATATCGAGCTCTTCACCGAAGACGGAGGCACGCTTCCTCGTGGGGTGACCGGGGTCAAGAAACTGCAACTCAAGGTGCCGGGCGCCTCGTGTGAGCCACTTCGCTTCCGGCCGGTTGGCGACCGGGAATACCGAGACGATATTGCAACCATCGCCGATGGGCAGATCGAGTTCGGCAACCCCGAACGGATGGCCAAGCGACTCTCGGTGAGCATGCTGGTCGCACTTGGAGGAGGACCCGCGTGGTCGGGGCCATCCCCCGACGCCTCGCCCCCGGTGTACTTCAACGGCATTGGCCTGTTCGCGCTCCAGTATCGGCCAACGCGGCCCGGCTGGTCCCGCATAGGATTCGAGGGCCGTGTTGGACTCACGCTGGGACGCTGGGGCGCGGTGGTCGAGGAAAGCACCACGGCCAACGACACGATGGAGCCCGACTCGGGCCCCGAAGACACCACGACGACGACCGCCGAGCAGCGATTTTCTCAAGCCCGCGTCCTGTTCGAACCTGGCATCGTGATCGCCGTACACGACCGGTTCGGCGTGGGCGCAGGTTTCGGTCTCGGGGCGTCCTTCCCGATCCGCGAGGCCCAAGAGCTCACGCAGGATCGCATCCAGTTCATCTGGTCGCCGAGCGTGGACGGACGCTTCTACATCAACCCCTGGATCGGCCTCGTGCTCCAGATCCGCGGCGTGTTCGGCGAGCGTGCCTTCCAAGTCGTAGGCGAAATGAATCCCGATCCGGACGCCAACGAAACCAGCGATGGCGAGCGGACACGGGCCTCCAAGGCACGCTCACTGCTGGCGCTGTTTGGCACCGTGATCCGCTTTTAGCCCTTTGGCTGAGGCCGAAGCTGGCCCTGCAAGTCCTTGGCCCAGCGCTCAAAGTTGTCCATCGTGGACTGACGCAGCGCCTCGGACTCCGCAAGCTGCGCGATAGCGGTGTCCAAGCGCGTGCGAGCCCGTTGCAGTCGGCTCTTGACCGTGCCGACCGGCGTCTCAAGTACCTCGCCGATCTCAGTGACCGTGAGTTCCTCCCAGTAGAACAACTCGAGCGCGACCTGCATCTCGATCGGCAACGTCCGCAGCGCCCTCAATAGCAGCCGTTGCTCCTGCCGGTTAGCGACCACCTTCGACGGCGACAACAGGCCGAGGTCGGCCACCGAGTGCTGCTCACCGTCCAGGGGATCCGTCCCACGCTGGGCTTTGCGCAGATACGAGTACAACCGCTTGCGCGCGATCATAAACAGGTAGGTGCGAAAGCTCGACTCGCCACGAAATCGGTCGCGGCCCTGCACCAGTCCCATGAACGTCTGCTGAGTAAGGTCCTCAGCGGCGTCGTCGACCTTGTTGCGAAAAAAGCGGTAGATCGAATCGAAGTAGCGCGCGAATAGCTTGCGGCCCGCGGCCTCCTCGCCGCCACGCCACGCCTGCAACAACTCGAAGTCCGTCAACTCGCCGTCGGCCATCCTGCTCCCCGCTCTACCGTATCCCGGCGTGTATCCCCGCGGCGCACCGTGCCCCGCAAACCCAACGATCCCCGTCACGGAGATGATAGTCGCCCCGCGAGGCGAGGCGATCGTGGGCGGGATCACAAGCCACGGGTTAGCCCAGCGTTGCCCGTTCGAACTGCGTAAGCCGCGAAAATGCGTCGTACCGCGCGTCGATTTTAGCGTGATCCAGCGCGGCGATATTGTCGTAGGAGAAGCCCTCAACGCAGTAACTCGCCAGAACCGAGCCATAGATCATCGCGGAGCGAAGGTGCTCACCCGTCATCTCCCCAACCCGTCCCAGGTAGCCCATGAAGCCACCCGCGAAGCTGTCGCCTGCCCCCGTGGGGTCGATGACGTTGGCCAACGGCAGTGCGGGAGCGGCGAAGATCTGTCCGTCATGGAACAGCATCGCGCCGTACTCCCCGCGCTTGATGACCACACTCTTGGGACCCAACTCGGCGATCATCGCCGCCGCCTTCACGAGGTTCGGCTCCTCGGTGAGCTGACGTGCCTCTTCCTCGTTGATCATCAGCACGTCGACCCGTTTGAGCACCTCCAGTAGTTTGGCGCGGGCGGTCCCGATCCACAGGTTCATGGTGTCCAGCCCGACTAGCCTGGGGCGCTCGACCTGGTCCAACACGCGCAACTGCAGGTCCGGCTGAATGTTGGCGAGAAACAGCAAATCGCTGCTGCGATACGCGTCCGGCAGTTTGGGGTCGAACGTTTCGAACACGTTGAGCTGGGTCTCCAACGTGTCGCGGTCGTTCATGTTGGCGTGGTAGCGCCCCTTCCAGCGGAAGGTCAGACCGTCCGGAACCACCTCAAGCCCGGCCATGTCCACGCCGCGTGAGCGCAGGTCCTCGACCGCTTGCTTGGGAAAATCCGTGCCTACGATTCCAACCAGGCGCACAGAGCCAAAGTAGGAGGCCGCCATCGAGAAAAACGTGGCTGAACCGCCGACGCTCTCCTTGCGCTCAGCAGTCGGAGTGATCACCCAATCGACGGCAACGCTGCCGACGACCAATAGGCTGGAATTTGCTTGGGTCATGATGGGTATCTGTCGCTAGAGGTAGTGCCCGATAAGCAGATCGAGTTTACGCCGCGTATCGGCGCTGATGTGTTCGGGCGCGGTCATCAGCGCGTGTTCGCACGCGCGCGGGTACGGAAGAGATTCGCAATGCTCGGGCAGCTCCCAAGCCAGCGCGGCGATGCAGCTGCGCGCGTGCTCGACGTTGGCCGCCATCACTTCCATGACGCTGGCGACACTGACTTCTTCGGTGTGCCAACAGTCGTAGTCGGTCGACAAAGCGAGCAGACAATACGAGAGCTCGGCTTCGCGGGCCAGGCGTGCCTCGGGTAGCGCCGTCATACCCACGACATCGGCGCCCCACGTGCGAAACAACTCCGACTCCGCACGCGTAGAAAACGTTGGCCCCTCGATGACGACAAGCGTGCCCCGAGCGTGCACCGTCGCGTCGGTCGTTTCCGCGGCACGTTGCAGTCGCTGCCGCAACGCGTCGTCGGTGGGTTCACCAAACTGGACATGAACCACCGCACCGTCGCCAAAGAAGGTTGTGGGTCGCCCGCGGGTTCGGTCAATGAACTGATCGACGCACACCAGATGGCCGGGCTCGATGGTTTCCCGCAGCGATCCAACCGCGGACACGCTAACGAGATGCGTCACGCCCAGCTGCTTGAAGCCGTGAATATTGGCCCGGTAGTTGATCTCCGTCGGAGTCTTACGATGACCTGCGCCGTGTCTCGGTAGGAACACAGCGGTGACGGGCGGGCCTTCGCCGCGCGGCAACTGGCCTACG
>JAESSZ010000957.1 GCA_016763875.1 Nannocystaceae bacterium | reverse complement strand
TGTGACCGCTGTGCGGCTCAAGGCCGGGTCGTGATGCGGCGAGCAACCCAGGCAAACACGAGCAAACCGAGCAAGTCTGCCAGCAGATCCATGGGGTCTGCGGTCCGATGGGGCGAGGCTGCTTGCGCGAGCTCGTCGCCGCAGGCTGCGACCATGGGCACGGCCACGGCCAACTGTAGCGGCCGTCCGGCGATCTGAACCGTGCGTCCGCGGACCACAAAGTGGACACCCAGGGCGAGCAACCCAAACAGCAGCGCATGAAGTGCTTTGTCGACTCCGGGGTAGCGCAGCCAGCCCATGCCCGCGAGCGCGTCGCTGTACGCCGCGATGCTGATGGTGGTCACCAACCCAAGCTGTGGCCACAAGATCCACCGCAGACGCCAAGGATCGTTTGCCGCCGCACGCGCCCTGACCACGGCGCCCAAGGCGATGCCGCAGCCCAAGGCACACCCGCCCGCGATATCGGTCAGGTGGTGGTGGCCGACGTAGACTCGGGATACGGCCACGAGCACGGCGAGCGGGAGCAGATACAGCCCGTATTTTGCCTTGCAGGCGACGAGTACGACGACCGCGGCCGCGACGAGGGCCGCATGTCCGCTGGGAAACGAGGGCAGCGGGGGGAGAAGCAGCAGCGGCTCGGCGAGTGCTGGCCGAGGTCGTTGGATCAACAACTGCAGTGCGACCGAAGCGACGCCCGCAAGCAGCAATGCCTGGACGGCGGCCCGGGCGAGCGCTGGCTCCCGGCGTCGCAGCCAGTACGGCGTCCCGACGACGATGAGGACGAGACCGGCCGTAGTCGCGAGCACCATCAGTGCGTCGAGCGTCGGGTACGCGCCGAGCGGGGGCCTGAATCGGAAAAACGATGTATCCAGCGACACGACCGCCGTAACGCACCACGTGGCGCGATGATGTCAGCGCTCGTCGTCGTCGGTCCCTCGAGCCGGTTCAACGGCACGAGGTGGTGTGCGGGCGGCCTCGCGGCCTTAGAGATCGATGAGCTCGATCTCTGCGTCGAAGACGTCCTTGCTCGGTAGACGCATGATCGAAAGCTTGATCTTGTCTCCGGCCTTCTTGCCGTCGAGCGCGAAGTACAGGTCGTCGAATGTCTTGATGCGGGTGCTGTCGACGCCCACGATGAAATCGAGTTGGATGTCTTTGCCGCCCTGGACCGGCGGCCGTAGCCCTCCCTTGAAGGCCGCAGTCTCGCGCGGCACCGTCCGGACCGCGACACCCTCGACCCCGAAGCGTCGCGACATCTCATCGCCGAAGATCGCGATACCCAGGCCCACGCGGCTGGGCTTGCCGTCCTTGATGATTTGCGGCACGACCCGCTCGATGCTCATGTAGGGCACCGCGAAGCCAATGCCCGCGGAACTTCCACTACGCGAGAAGATCATCGTGTTCATCCCCAGCAGCTGTCCTGAGCTGTCCATCAGCGGGCCGCCGGAGTTGCCGGGATTGATCGCGGCGTCGGTCTGAACCATGTCCTTGATGGTCACGCTGCCGATGCCTTTGACTTCGCGACCCAGCGCCGAGACCACGCCTACCGTGAGCGTGTGGTCCAATCCGAAGGGGTTGCCGATAGCGATCGCCTTTTGCCCGACGACGAGATTGTAGTCCTTGGGGGGACGCCGCATCGGGACGAGCTTGCCCTTCGGCTCGATCTTCAGCACCGCGATGTCTTTTGTGGGATCGAATCCGACCAACTCGGCGTTCAGCACACTGTGGTCGTACAACGTGACCGACAATCTCGCGGCCTTGATCCCCGCCGCGCAGTCTTTGAGTGCGACGTGGCAGTTGGTGACGATGTGCCCCTGGTCGTTCCAGATGAATCCGGTTCCGGTGCCGGCCGACACTTCTTCGGCCCGCATCGAGTAGTCCTCTACGATCGCTTTCTGAGTGATGAACACGGTCGCGGGCGCGGCGACCCCAAACACGTCCACCGAGTTTTGCTCGTCGTCCGTACGCGCCTGGGTGGTGACCGGCTTGACCGCGGCGGTCGAAGGGGCGGCTGGGTCCACGGCCGGGGTTGCGACCGGGGGCGGTCCAGCGTTGGCGGTCAGCGTGGCGGCCGCGTCCTGCGTCGATTTTGCGTTGGCTCCGGCCTCGCTGCCTTGTGGCGAGGCCGGGGCATCGGCTTTGTCCCCAGCTTGTTCTCCGGGGTTGTCGCGCGTGCCCGATTTGTCGGTCTCGGCGTCGTGCTGGGACGCGAGCACGTCGCAGCCTAGGGGCGGGGCGAGGATTGCGGCGGCCAGCGCGGTGGTGCGAGCGAGACGACGGCAGAAGGAAGGCGTGGGGTGCGACATGGCGGGCGCTGGGGGAGATCAGGCCGCATGGGCCCAACGACATGGATAGACGTACCGCACAACGATGCGTTCTGTTCCCGGGACCCCGTGTTTGGGGGTGACCAGTTTCTGACGCCAATAGCGGCCCAGCGCAACCGCAACGTGGGAATCGCTCAGGAGGGTCGATGGGAGCGCCCCGTGCTATACCTGCCGTCGCCAATGGCAGGAAGCGGCGAGGAATTCGGCCCCTGTTCGTTCTGCGGGAAACTCCACGCGGAGGACATCCTGCTGTGCCAGGACTCGGAGAAATTACTTCCACTCGAGGGGCGGATCCTCGACGGGAAGTTTCGGTTTGTTCGGCAACTCGGCGAGGGCGGCATGGGCGTCGTGTGGCGCGCCGAGAACATCCTGGTCAAGAAGGATGTCGCCATCAAGCTGATGCACGTGCAGTTCTCGCGTGACGAGGGCGTGCTCGCGCGTTTTCGCAACGAGGCGACGGCGGCGGGGCGCATCGGCAGCGAACACGTCTGCGACATCCTCGACCTCGGCAAGAGCATGCTGGGGCCCTACATCGTCATGGAGATGTTGCAGGGCAAGGACTTAGCCAACTTCTTGCGAGAGAAGCGAGGCCAGGTCGATCCCGGACTCTCGGTGCTGATCGTGCGCGAGGCGTTGGTCGGGCTACAGGCGGCCCACAACGCGGGCATCGTTCACCGCGACCTCAAGCCGGAGAACATCTTCCTTCACGAGCCCAAACCTGGCCGCCTGATGGTCAAGTTGATGGACTTCGGTATCTCGAAGTTCACTGAAGGCAGCGAGGCCGGCAAGACGGGCATGGGCGTACTGATGGGCACGCCCGAATACATGTCGCCCGAGCAAACCGAAGGCGCGGCGCAGGTCGACCATCGCACCGACATTTGGGCGATGGGGGTGATCTTGTACTGGGCGGTGACGGGTCGAAATCCGTTCTCTGGGCCGACGCTGGCGGCGACGTTGATCAACGTCTCGACCAAGCCTCCGCCCCCGTTGTCCCAGGTCGCCCCACACGTCGATCCGGGCCTCGTCGCGATCATTGATCGTTGCATTCTGAAGGCGCCCGCTGGTCGTTACGACTCGTGCGACGAGTTGGCCGCGGCGCTGCTTCCGTATGAGAAGCAGGACAACGGGATCTACCGCACGATGTCGGAAGCGCCCCGGGCGATCTCACGGCCAGGTGCGACGATGGCGAGCGCGCCGTCCAGTCCTGCGCCGGGAGCGACGGTGGCCAGTCAGTACACCCCGGTTCCCACCGCGGGCACGCCTCCTCCCGGTGCGCCGACGTTTGGGACGCCGCCCGGTCCAGGCGCAGCACAAACATGGTCCGGTGGCATGACCGGAGGACCGCCGGGCTCAGCGCCCACCCTTGGTGCGGCCGGTGGGTTTGGGTTGAGTGAGCGCGAACTCGACAGCCGTCCCGACAGCAACATCGGTGGTGGCAAATCGACGATGCTCATCCTGGTGTTGTTGCTCGTGGCTGGCCTGGGGGTCGGCGGGTACTTCGTCTACGCCAACATGCAGGCCGGGAAGTCGACGGTTGCGGCGGCGGACAGCGGCGGTGACAAGTCGGACGATGGGGCGGACGCGGACGCGGACGATGGCAAAGCCGAGACGGCTGCAGCGGTCGCAGGCACCGGAGGCGCGGACTCCGCGGCCAGCGGAACCGGCGGAGCGGTGAGCGAGAGCGGGGCCAAAGACGACGCGGGCTCGGACGGCAAGGCAACCGGTGGCGCGGTAGACGATGGCGCGGCAACCGGTGGCGCGGCAGACGATGGCAAGTCCGACAGTGGCGCGGTGGACGGCGGCGCGGCAGACGGCGGCGCAGCAGACGATGGCGCGGACGACGGTGGCAAGTTCGACAGTGGCGCGGCTGATGACGGCACAGGAGACGATGGGGCCGCGGACGATGGAAAGTCGGACGATGGTGGTGCTGGAGACGGCGGCAAGTCGGACGACGGCGGCGGCGGCACGAAACCGAAGCCCAACGGGCCCAAGTTCGACAAGAAGAAGGTCAAGAAGGCCGGCAAGTTGTTCGGAATGAAGAAGGTCGGCCCACGCGGCGTGCGCTCGGCGGCCAAGTCGTACTGCGCCAAACTGGGCAAGTACGGTGGGCTCAAAGGTTGGCGTATGCCGACCGCTGGTGAGGCCAAACGCATTCGGCCACCCAGGCCCGCGTCCGGCGCGGTGTGGGTTTCGGATGCGGGCAAGGTTTACAATGTAGGCTCGCGCACAGCCGCGCGAGCAGGCCCGCGCCGAT
>JAESSZ010000956.1 GCA_016763875.1 Nannocystaceae bacterium | reverse complement strand
GTCGCTGCGCTAGACTCCGCACGATGTCGCGCACACGGTTGATGGTCGTTCCCTGTTTTGCGCTGGCGATGGCGTGCTCGGACAACTCGGACGCCCCCGGATCCGGTGGAAAGTCCGGGGAGGCCGCGAGTGTGTCCCAGCCCAGGGCGTCAGATTGCGACGTCGAGAAAGTCGCCGCGCTTTCCAAGGGGTTGGAGACGGCGGACGCTCGGACTCGGCGCGACACGGTTGCTACGCAGCTTGCTCAAGCCTGCAAACTGCCGGACGTCGTGACCGACTACATCGCGCTGGCGGCGTCCCCGGAGTCGTCGAAGGTTGGTTCGTCGAAGGTTGGTTCATCGAAGGTTGGTTCGCCACACGGCGTGCCCGAGGAGGCGCACGCAACGGCCTCCGAGCAGCAGGCCAAGGCGACCCGGGCGGTCTGCACCGGAGCTGCGATTGTGCTCAAGCGTGCCGAGAGTGCCCCTGCGGGCGATCGCGCGGGGATGCTCTACGACGGCTGCAAGCTCGATCGATTCGGCCTGATCGGTCGCGGCGAGTACTCGCGGCTTGGCACGCTGTCGACGGTCGCCTTCTACACGCAGAAGTGGATGACCGAGCAGGGCGTGCCCAAGGAGCAGGCACAGTCGATAGCGCGTGCGCTGCTGCTGCTGGAGCGCGTGGACTTCAGCCGCGATGGCATCGCCGTGCCCACACTCGCGCATGCGTTGGGCCCCGTCGGGCACGGTACGTTGGTCCACGTCGGCCCAAACGCGATTGACGTCAACGGCAAGCAAGTTGTCGCCCTGAAGGACGGCAAGGCGGTCGAACTCGCCGCCGACGAAGTGCTGGGCACCGCGCCGTTGTTGGATGCTTTGTCCCGTAAGGAACAGGGCGAGGCGGGAGCGAACAATCGCGTGTTGTTGGTCGCCGATTCCGCGGCGCCTTTCACGGCCGTGGCGATGGTGCTCGACACGGCGGCGCAAGCGGGGGTCGCCGAAGTTGCATTCCTCGCCGAGACTGCCCCGCTTGAGTACGGCACGGTTCCGGTCATGCGGCGGAAGACGGCCTTTGGCGGCGGCCCTGATCAGACACTGTCCGTTGTGGTCGACGACAAGGGGTTTTCGTTGAGGTTCGGAGCGCAGCCGCCGACCCGGATCGACGGAAACGCCGAGCAGGCGTGGAACTTCGAGGGGCTTGCCGACTACACGACCAAGTTCATGGCAGGTCACGACACGGTGACCCACGCTTCCGTGGTGCCCGTCGGCGGTATCCCCTACGCCGCCGTGGTGCAGGCCGTCGCGATTCTCCGGGGGCCCGAGTGCGAGAGTGCGGGGGCCTGCCTGCTACCCAACGTCTCGGTTGGCGCAGCGAGCGGAGACCTTGGCGCGATTGAGACGCGCACCAGGATCTTGGGCCACTCGGCGCTGCTTGGGTCACTGAGCGACGACTCGGCGATGTTTGGGTCACTGAGCGGAAGTGCGGATGTGTGGGGCGGGCTCACGGGCACCGAGATCGGCGAGGCATTTGGCGCTGGCGGTCTAGGACTGAGTGGCGGTGGGGGAGGCACTGGCGAGGGGACGATAGGTCTCGGGAACGTCGGGCTCATCGGCAAGGGAAGCAGCGGTCATGGGACCGGCCACGGCAGTGGCGCTACCAAGGTGCCCAAAGTGCGTGCATCCAAGGCGACAGTGAAGGGCTCGCTCGACAAGGAGATCATCCGGAGGATCGTGCGCGCACATATCAACGAAGTCCGCTACTGCTACAACAAGGCCTTGTCGAAGGACCCCGCTCTTGAGGGGCGCGTGAAGGTGAAGTTCACGATCGCCGCCACCGGAGCGGTCACCGCGGCGGAGGTGGCCGACTCGACGGTTGGCGACGAGAGCGTTGGCACCTGCATCGCTAAGGCGGCGAAACGCTGGAAGTTTCCTAAACCGATCGGCGGGGGCATCGTGGTCGTCACGTACCCGTTCGTCCTGAGCGCAGGATAAGCGGAGAAGTCTCCCGATTTTTCTCAAATCGACTCGCAATCGATCGGGGGCGGCCGGGTACTACCCAAGCGACAATGACGCAGTTGTTTCGATCAAGTCAGAATCGGGTGCTCCTGGGCGTGTGCGGCGGCGTGGGCGAACGCTTCGGATGGGACCCGACCTTGGTGCGCTTGGCTTTTGTCGCCGCCATGCTGCTTGGTGGTCCCGGCATCGTGGCGTACATCATCATGGCTGTGGTGATCCCGCGCGCTCGCAGTCTGAGCGGTTGGGACCCCGCGGCCCTGCCCGGCGCCCGCTAGCCACACAGAATGAACGTGCACGCCATGGCATCGTCGCGCTTGGCGATGAGTGCCTGGTAGTCGGGTGACGCGTACCAGCCACGAGCCGAGTTTGCGTCCGGAAACGCGATGACCGCGACCAGCGTGTCAGAGTGGGTTCCGGTCAAGATTTCGGGCTTGCCTTTGCCAACGATCTCACCGCCGAACGCGGCAAATGTCGGCGCGGCGGCCTGGCTGTACGCCTTGAGTTTGTCGTTGTCTTTGGGGACGCCGTGGACGATGACGAATGCGCTCATGATGGTTCTCTCGAGATTTTCCGGGGCGTTTGTCGCCCCACATCAAGCAGCATGACTTGTGCACGTCTCGCTTCAATGCTGGTAATCGTCAAAGTCTTATGCGAAATTCGCACAAGCGGCTTAGTCCGTCGCCAACGCTCCTCCAATGGCTGAGATCCACCGAACAGCGCTGTTTGTCCGCGTTGCGACGCATTTGAGTTTCTCGGAGGTCGCGCGCGAGTCCGGCGTGTCCGCGTCCTCGGTCAACCGGCAGATCACCGCCCTGGAAGAACACCTTGGCGCTTGTCTCTTCCGCCGAACGACGCGTCAGTTAACGCTGACGGAGGCGGGCGTCCTGTACCTCGAGTACGCCCAACGGATCGCGGCGGACTTGGAGGAGGCCCAACGTGCCGTCGCTCGTCTAGGCGAATCACCAGCCGGACATCTGCGGGTCACGGCGCCCGTGGGCCTCGCGCTGCTTCACGTCTCGCCAATCTTGCCCGCGTTCTTCGAGCGTTATCCCGACATCACGGTTGAACTGCATCTCGGTGACGGCATCGTCGACCTGATAACCGAACGCGTCGATGTGGCGATTCGTTTCGCGTGGCTTGAAGACTCGAGTCTCAAGAGTCGGCGACTGGCAGTGAGTCGTTCTGCCGTGTGCGCGAGCCCTGCGTACCTGTCGCGGCGCCCGGCCATCGAGCATCCCAACGATCTCGCGGTGCACAACTGTCTCTCGTTCCGCACGAGCCCTGGGCCCACGACCTGGCGGTTTCGCAAGGGGCGAAAAATATTTGAGACGCGCGTTGACGGCAACCTCAAGATCAACAGCGGGCTCGGTCTCGCGGCGGCCGCAACGGACGGTCTCGGGGTCGTCATGCTCCCCAGTTGGCACGTTGCGGACGGGCTCGCGAAGGGCGAACTCGTCCGCCTGCTTCCGACCTACGCCCTCGAGCCCGACCACACGCCCGTGACGGCCGTATTCGCCGCAGACCGTCTCGTCGCGCCCAAGATCCGAGCCTTCGTCGATTTTCTGGCGGAACGCTTCGCGGCGCAACAGTGGTCCGCTGGCGACTCGGCCTCGCGCTGAGCGGTTGGCCTGGGAGCCGTGGCGGTATTCGAACCATGCGAGCGACAACGCACTGATCGCCGCCGATATTGGGACTCGCCAACTCGGTTGGGGGCGACCCCGAACATCGTTGGTCGCGCGCTATTGTCGCTGGACGACAATGCTCGCAGACTTCACCGCGTTTGCTGAGCGCGGGCCGACCCTGCTTCTGGCACACTTGTGGCGGGCATGCCCAGCGGAACGTTGAACCGGGTCACAGTTGAGGCACTGGCTCGGCTTTGCGCCCCAGTGTGGATTTACGATCTCGCACGCACGCAGATCTGGTGGGCCAATGCAGCGGCGTTGAGTCTGTTCGCGAGTCCAGACCTAGACGCGCTGCGTCGCAGCCAGGATCGCGATCCGATGACGGACGGGATGCGGCGTCGGCTTGCGATCTATCGCGAGCACTTCGTCAGGGGCGAGTCGCTGACGGAGCAGTGGACGTTTTACCCCGAGGGGGTGCCGCCGGTGGTTGCCGAGTGTACGTTCTCCGGCGTTCCGATCGACGACGAACATGGCGAGCGACTCGCGATGCTGGTCGAGGCGCAGTTGGTCGATGTGTCCGCTCGGGGTGGCAACGAACGACGTCTGGTCGAGGCCTTGCGTCACTGCAATGAGTTTATCTCGCTGTATTCACTGAAAGGTGTTGCGCTCCTGCGCAACCCCTCGGCTGAACAAACTCTGGGGGTCATCGACGCAGGCAACCCCGTCCAGGCGCTGACCAAGGGGTTCGTTGTGGGCTCAGATGCCGAGCGCGCAATCGACTGTGCAAAGTCCGGGGCGGTGTTTCGAAGCGAGGTCCGCGTGCACACAACCGCGGGGGAGGCGTGGCATGAACTCGAACTCCGCGGCGTCGTCGATCCTTTGTCGGGGGAACGCGCCCTGCTCGCGGTGCAGCACGATGTCACCGCGCGACGAAAGTCAGAAGAGCGTCTAGCGGTGGCAGGTGCGGAGGCCGAGGTCCTTCGCGACAAGGCGGACGCCGCCAACCGTGCAAAATCAGCGTTCTTGGCGATCATGAGCCATGAGTTGCGTACGCCGATGACGGGTGTGCTGACTGCCACCGAGCTGCTCACTGAGACGAACCTGGACCAGGAGCAGAGCGAGATCCTCGACATGGCAATGCGGGCGGGCGCGCAGATGCTCTCGCTTGTCGACGACATTTTGGATGTCTCTCGGATCGAGGCGGGGCGCATGTCGCTCGACGCCCAACCGCTGTCGATCCGCGCGTTGGTGGCGGAGACCCTGCGGCCGCTGCACGTCAATGCGCGTCGCAAGGGTCTGACGCTCACCGCCACTATCGACCCTCAGGTCCCGACGACGGTCTTGCTGGACCGCCGTCGCGTGGCCCAGATCCTGTCCAACCTGGTCATCAATGCGATCAAGTTCACGTACGAAGGCAGCGTTGAAGTTCGCGTCCGGCCCGACACTGAGGTCGAAGGACCGTGGCTCCGTATCGAGGTGATCGACACGGGCATCGGTATGGACCCACAAGGTGCACAGGGTCTGTTCTCCGCCTTCGTCCAGGCCAACACGTCTGACACACGGACCCACGGCGGGGCAGGACTGGGTCTGCACATCGTGCGCTTGCTGACCGATGCAATGGACGGTGAGATCGGGGTGAACACCGAGCCTGGAGTAGGATCGACGTTTTGGGTGCGAATCTTGGCGCCAGTTGCTGCCGCCACTGAGCGCCCGGAGGCTCCGACGCAAAAACGACGCTCGCTACAGATGGATGTTCTGCTGGTCGACGACAATGGGCCCAACCGGGTTGCGCTCGGGCGGTTGCTGACACGATGGGGCTGCCAAGTGCGCCTCGCCGTCGACGGTCTCGAAGCGCTACGCCTGGTCGGCGAGGCGGCGCCCGAGGTCATACTGATGGACGTCATGATGCCGGGAATGGACGGACCCGCGACCGCTCGGGCGATCCGTGCCGACGAGATGGGAGGGAGACGAACTCCGATCATCGGACTGACGGCCGATAGCCAGTTTGCCGATGCCGGAGATCCTGTCTTTGACGACTGCCTCCGCAAACCGGTCGATTGGAACGCCCTGTACGACGCCCTGCGGACTGCGGTCCCGGGCACAGAGTGAGCCGCGCTAGTTGTCCTGACCGTCGCGTAGGTCCGCGGTCATCGCCCGCACGTAGTCGTCGATTGTCGACGGTGACTCGTGTTGAAACGTGTCGTCGGTGGTTTCCGCCGCCGAGATGCGGTCGAGCCGAAAGTTGCGGAAAGCCCCTCGCAGTTCACACCACGCCGCTAGCGTCCATGTGCGCCCCCAGAAGTACAGGCCCAAGGGGCGGACGCGTCGTTCCGATTGGCTTCCCGACTTGTCTTCGTACGACAGCTGCACGATCCGTCGCTGGTCGGTCGCGTGCCGCAACGTGCCCATGAACCGTCGCATGTCTTCTGGCACGTGAAACGACACCGAGAACAGCGCCGTGGTGCGCAGCCGCTCGCGCTCCGCCTCTGGGAGCACAGCTTCGATCTTGTCCAACGCCGACCGTACGGCGCCCCGAAGCTCGTCGTCAGCCCACGAGTCGACCATGCGCGCTCCCAAAACTAGCGCTTGAATCTCGGCAACGTTGAACATCAGCGGCGGTAACTCGAAGTTCTTGCCCATGCGATAGCCGACGCCGGCTTCGCCTTCGATGGGAACGCCCGAGCGGCCGAGGTCGGCGATGTCGCGGTAGATGGTCCGCTCCGATACCTCCAGCCGCTGAGCCAGCTGCGCCGCCGTCGTCGTTCGACGATGACGCAACAGTTGAACGATCTGAAACAGTCGGTCAGCCCGTCGCATCCGCGGGCGCAGCTTGGTCCAGGACATGGAAGAAGTCGAGCGTCACTCCGTTGGGATCGACGGTGGTGAAACTTCGCCATCCCCACGGTCGGTCCGCTGGTTCCGACGTGACGCTGGCTTTGCGTTTGCTAAGCGTCTTGTGCCTGGTGTCTGCGTTCTCCGTAGGGATGCTCACGATCAATCCAGTCTCGAACTTGCCGACCCCATCTGCAAAGCCGGGCGTCATGCCTGTGCTGAAGGCGAGCTCTGGCGCCGTGTCTTCGCTGCCGAAGCGAACCTGGATGTAGTTGGGCAACTCGTGCACGAGTTCACAGCCGAGCATCTCGACGTAGTAAGCGCGCGTCTCCTCGAGCTTGTCCGTCAAGATGAGGGGAAAGAGCTTGCTGGGATTGGCCATGTCCGACCCATAGCGCACCCCTCCTGACAGCATTGTGTCAGTGGGGGTCGACACTGCTGACACAACGTTGTCAGCAGAGTGCGGCTCACGATTGTGGCGTGGTAACCTGAGTCGGGGCCGCGTGAGCGGGGGAGACAAACAGCAACCCGTGGGGCCAACGTTGGCGACCGCGTCCACAGTGGGTCCTACTGACGAGGACTCCACTCGGACCATCCCGCGGGACGATGATGACGTCGCCGCGCGCCAGGCAGATCCGTTCGACTGGTCGGGACGTCGGCTCGACCGGTATCTCGTGCTGGAGCGAGTTGGGCGGGGTGGCATGGGAGACGTGTTGCTCGCGTACGATCCCGAGCTCGATCGCCGCGTTGCGATCAAGTTGATTCGTCCCCGCGAGAGCCGGACGTCCGCCGACGAGGTGCAGTCGCGTCTGCTTCGCGAGGCGCAGGCGTTGGCGAAGTTGTCGCACCCCAATGTGGTGGCGGTGCACGACGTGGGCACGGTCGACGGCCGCATCTACGTGGCAATGGAGTACATCCAGGGCCAGACCTTGCAGCGTTGGATGAAGTTGGCGCACCCCTGGGCAGAGGTCACCGCGCTTATTGGCGCGGCGGGGCAAGGCTTGGCTGCCGCACACCGCGAGGGGATCGTTCACCGCGACTTCAAGCCCGGCAACATCATGCTTGGCGATGACGGCCGCGTGCGTGTGCTCGACTTTGGCTTGGCCTGCCATGTCGACAGCCCGGCCCTTACCCCCGGGCTGGTGGAGCGTGCCTCTGGGGAGGCGATCGAGATTTTGGCGATTGGGGACGGCCCCGACTCGGGGTCGATCAGCGAGTCGTTTCGTAGCCGCGACCGCTCGCTCACGGAGACAGGCGCGGTGATGGGCACACCAGGGTACATGGCGCCCGAGCAGTTCCGTGGCGACCCGGTGGATGCACGCACCGATCAATTCGCGCTTTGTATCGTGTTGTACGAGGCGCTGTACGGCTACCGACCGTTCTCAGGCAAGACCACCCGACTACTCGGGAAGGCCGTGTCGCGGGGTGACATACGCAAACCCGACCGCGCGCGCCGCGTTCCGCATCGCCTCGAGGCCGCACTCATGCGCGGACTGTCGGTTGACCCTGAGGATCGTTTCCCGACGACCGACGCGCTGCTTGCCGAGATCGACCGCGCTGCGCGACCGCCACGCTGGCGCCCGATCGCTATTTCAGGTGCGCTGGTGGTGGGGTTTGGTGTCGCGATCGCCTCCCACTGGATCGCGGAGCCGCCGTGCCAGGGCGCCGAGGCGCTGATCGAGGCGTCGTGGAGCGCGGAGCAACGCGATGCTCTGGCCGTCGCGTTCGCGGATACCCAACTTCCGTACGCTGTCGCGTCCGCGCAACGGGTGTCCACGGTTCTAGACCACTACG
>JAESSZ010000099.1 GCA_016763875.1 Nannocystaceae bacterium | reverse complement strand
GTGCGAGCGCGTTTCGACTGAGCGGGGAGACGACGTGCTCGCTATCGTGAGCGTCCGCACCGGGGTTAGGCGCCGCCGCCCATACCCAGATTCCTACGTCATGGTGAGCTACGACCGGTGGCGTGTCCCAGCGACGAGCTTCTCGCGGCCTTTGTTGGGCGAGAACTCCAAGAAGCTCCGCGGGCCGAATGCGAATCGCACCTGGCCATGTGCTCGCAATGCGAAAGCGCGGTTTCGCTGCTCGTGCTCGCGTTCGCCGAAGAGCAGACCAGCCCCCCGGCCGCGCGCCCTCAGCTCCCGAGTCCTGGGGATGAAATCGGTCGCTACCGAGTCCTTGAGTGGATCGGCGCGGGCGCGATGGGGGCCGTGTTCAGCGCTTTTGATCCTGAGCTTCAGCGTCGCGTCGCCTTGAAGATAGTCCAGCCCCGGCCAGGCACGGCCGGTGACGCAGACCGTGCCCGTTTCGTTAGCGAGGCCCAGGCCACGGCGACGATTCGCCACCCCCACGTGGTTGCGGTTCACGAAGTAGGCGTGCACGAGCACCTGGCGTTCTTGGCGATGGAGTTTGTCGAAGGGATGACCCTGCGGCAGTGGCTCTCCCATCCGCGCAGCGTGGCGGAGATCCTCGAGAAGTTTGTTGCGGCTGGACAAGGACTCGCCGCGGCACACGCAAGAGGACTCGTCCACCGCGACTTCAAGCCGGACAATGTTTTGGTTGGCGACGACGGTCGTGTGCAAGTCATCGACTTTGGACTCGCGCATTTCACCGAGCACTTTGTCCCTGAGCACAGTGAGGAAGCGAATGCGCCGGTCTCGGTGACAAGGACCGGGGCGTTGCTGGGCACCCCCGCGTACATGCCACCTGAGCAACTTGCGGGTGGGCATATCGACGCGCGGAGCGACCAGTTTGCGTTTTGTGTCTCGCTTTACGAGGCCCTTTGCGGCGAGCGGCCTTTTCGCGGGCGGACCGTCGATGAACTCCGAGCCACGGCAGGGCGCATGCCACCAAGCTGGGTGCCACGGGACCGAGCGCTGCGTCCAGGCAGAATCCCGGGCAGGGTGCGGACGGCGGTGGAACGCGGGCTCGCCGTGGACTCGGACGAGCGTTTCGAGGGCATCGAAGCTCTGGTCCGGAGACTGCAGCCCCGAAGGTGGGGCGGTTGGGCAGGCGCTGCCGGGTTGGCGGTGGGCGCAGGCGGACTGGCGGCCGGACTGTACGGAGCGAGTTCCGGGGCCACGGCTCCGTCGTGTCCGCCCAGCGCGCAGCGACTCGACGGGGTGTGGGACGCCCAGGTTCACCAACAGCTTGAGGCATCCCTAGGAACGAAGCTGGCGTCAGCCCGCTGGCTCGTTGATGAACTCGACACCTACGCGTCCTCGTGGGTCGCCCAACACCACGAATCGTGCGCAGCAACCGTGGTCCGACACGAGCAGTCGGAGCAAGCCATGGACCGCCGGATGGCGTGTCTGCAGCGCGCCATCAGTCAACTCGATGCCACGGTCGAAGTTGTATTGGAGCAACCACAAGAGGCGCTGTCGCGGGCTCCCCACCTTGTCGCCGCCTTGGACCCACCACGCGGCTGTACGGAAATCGATCCCGCGCGCTTGCCTGCCGCGGCAGACGGCCGGAACTCCAATCTGACTCGGGCGATCGACCGGATCAAAGCGCTGCAGGCGGCTGGACGGGACGATGAGGTGTTCGCCTCACTAGCCGAACTCGAACCGCGTGTGGACGAGGCTGGCGACGATCGGCTCCATGCTCAGATCCAGCACCTGCGGGCCAAGAGCAAGTACACGACCGGCAACTTCAAGGAAGCAGCCGTCGTGATGGCCGACGCCCTTGAGCAGGCTCTAGCGACGGAGCAGTACGCGGTGGCGTCAGGGGCCGCGGGATCGTTGACGTGTATGCACAACGACTTGGGCGCATTTCACGTCGCTCAAGCGTACGCAAAGACGGCACTCGGTCTCATCGGTGCAGCGGAGGAAGAGCACCCTCAGCGTGGCGCCGCGTACCGCTGTATCGGGAGACTGGCGCACGTCCGCGGCGAGTATCGTGAAGCCGAGCGTTGGTTCAAGCGGGCCATCGTCGAAAACGAGAGGCGATACGGAAAAGACCACGTCGTAACTGCGGCCGACAAGTCCTCGCTTGCTCGCACCATGCAGTTTCTCGGAGACATGGAGGGGGCGATGGCGCTCCACCGACAGGCTCTCTCCGTGACGGCGGCGAGCCTTGGCGAGCAACATCCGCGGACGGCAGGTGTTCGTTCCCGTCTCGTGTCGTGCCTCATGTCGCTGCAGAGATTCGAGGAGGCCGAGGCTGAGGCGCTTGCCGCGGTCCAGGCCTGGTCGCTCGCGGGGGGCTCCAATCCGAGGGCGAGCACTGCTCGACTCGATCTTGCCCACGTCTACTTTCAAACGCGTCGCTTCGAAGAGGCTGAAGTCGAGTACAGAAAGGCGATCGACGACCTCCTGGCCGCCGTTGGGCCCAACAGCCCCGTGACGCTCGCCGCCGAGGCGTCTTTGGCTGGTCTGCTGTACGTGCAAAAACGTAGCGACGAAGCACGTTCCGCCTTCGAAGGTGTCCTCCCACGCATGCGACAGGTGATGGGACCCCATCATTCGAAGGTCTTGCAAACCGAGTTGAGTCTCGTGCGGCTTGAGCAGATGACTGGTTTCATGGCGGAGACGATTGACCCGCTCGAGACCCTGTCGACGAGTTGCGCGGACTCCGATAAGTCCAGGGCACGGACATGCGCGCGGATTTTCAGGATGCTCGCAATTGCGATCCTGGAGGTCAACGGTGACTGGAGCCGAGCTGAACGAGCTTGGCGCCGCGGACAACAGCAACTGGATCTTCTTTCCAGTTTGCCAAAGGGCGTTCAGTCGGCGTTCGACGACCTGCGTGCCAAGATCGACAAACTCCGTCCCACGCCCTCGCCGCTCAACTCCGATGGCCTACCGCAGGCCTTTCCTGCGGGATTACCCGATCTCCCCGGCCGTACGTTCACGCTCAGCTACGACGACTTCGGTCCGCAATCTGCCGCGTTTGAACTCATCGGGATGCGCTGGTGGCAGTGGGAATCCGGCGGAAGCTGGGACAACGATGACGACTTCGAGATCCCCGTGATCGTGTACCGCGGCATCGACCGCGACGCCGTGGAGGCGCGATACCCCACCGTGCGAGGAAAGTCCGACTATCGATTGGTCGCCTACGACGATGCGCTGCGGCACCTCGACTCACTGCTCGCAACACAGAAGGACAGCGGTTTGCACGAGCCGGGCGCTACCCTCGGCAAGACCCGAGAGCGAATCGTCGCGGCGTTTCAGTGAGCCCTGCGACTGATCCAACACCCAAATCGCGAGTTCCCATTTCCCTGATCGGGAAGTCGCAGTTCCCAGATCGGGAAACCCGGCAGACCCTTCGTACAAACTCAACACGGGACTCGCGTTTCAGTGCAACCGCGCCTCGTCGCAGACGTCATGCCGGCGTGCACAACGTCTGCCGGTTTCTCACTGTCGCTGCCCTGTTCCAGTTGGGTTGTGCATCGTTCGGTGCGTCACTCGGTGGCGCGCCCGCGATCATCGACGACGCAGTCGCACGGGACGCCGAGTCCCTCGGTGACACAGAGCTGTTGAGCGACGTCAAAACGCTCCACAACAAGCGGCTCCGAGGTGCGGAGGTCTACGCCGGTCTGTGCCTGCAGCAGTATGTCAAAGGACGCGCCGCGGAAGCGGAACTTGCGGTCGCCACCGACGACAACGCTCGACGCATGGCCCAGACGAACATGGTTGGCGGCTACATAACCTGCGCCGCGCAATGCGATCTCGCCGCGACGGACATGCTGTCGGCCTACACCCCTATCGCGGAGAAATACCGTGCACCGTGTGCGGAGGGGTCGGCGGCATCACAGGAATCGGCGGGAACGGATCGTCTGGCGGAGCTCGTCGAGATCTATCGCGAAGCAGACCAGCCCCTCGGGCTCTTCTTCGCCGACCGGGACGCCACAGGCGCCGTGGAATATCTACGGTCCGAGAACATGGACAACGAGACGGTCTCCGAGCTCGCAGCCGAGATCGAGGCGCTTCGCGCGGCGAACGCAGACGCTATCGACCAGGGCCGGCAGTTTTTCGAAGGTGCCGCCGCCCAAGCCAACTTCCACCAGCGTGCCGCCAACGAGGCTGAGCAGGGGTCGATCGAAGCGAAGATCAACAGGTTGGGAGCCGAGCTAATAGAGGCCGACCAGGCCGGCCTCTCAGAGCGCGCGAAGAACATCGAGATCGAGATTGGAGCCGAGCTGCTGCGCCTCGCGGCCACGATTGCGACGCATGGCCAGCTCAAGAAGCAGTACGAAGCGATGGCGGCCGAGGCGGGGGTCTACGGTCCGTAGCAACCGGCATCTCGTAACGCTGGCCTCTCATTGTGGGAGCTTGAAAGCTAACCGGACAAGCTATGCGTGGCTTGCCGGAGTACTTCGAGCACGGCCCGCATTCTCGGGAGCTTGCTGCGCCCCGCAGGCATGAGCGCGAAGACCGGCGTCGAGGCCCACTCCCACGCACGCAAGACGTGCACCAGCGTGCCGGCCTTCACCGCAGCATCGATCTCCGATCGCAGGCGCACGCCGATTCCCAGTCCGGCGTACAGGGCCTGGGCCAACGCGCGACCGTCTGTCGTCTCGAATCTTCCGCCAACCGGAAACCGCTGCAGCGGCCCGGATCCGCGACGCAGACGCCAGCTGGACTCGCTTTGGTCGCGTCGCAACCGCAAGCACTGATGTGCCGCCAGCTGCTTCGGAGTCCGTGGTCGTCCGTGCGCTTCCACGTAGCGAGGCGCCGCCGCCAGGGTCCACACCAGCCGACCCAAGGGGACAGAGACCAGTGAACTCGACGGCGGACGTCCGATGTACACCGCGAGATCGAGCCCGGCACGAATCGGCTCGAGAAACCGGCTGTCGACGCTGAGTTGCACATCGAGCCCTGGCTCGTTATCCAGCAACTCGCCCAACGCTGCCATCAAGTTCGGACAGACCATGTCGGGGTGGATCCCAATTCGCAGGGTTCCGCGCAGGTCATCAGAACCTTCCAGCTCGCGCTCGGCGGCCGCCAGAGTTTCCAGCACGGTCTGGCATCGCTCGTGAAAACGCAGGCCTTCGTCGGTCACCGAGAGTCGGCGAGTCGTGCGATGGATCAGACGTCTGCCGAGGCGGGTTTCCAGCGCACCGAGGCGACGACTGACCGCGTTGGGCGTGATGCCAAGGACACGGCCGGCCGCAGCCAGGCTCCCTGTCTCGACAATCTGCACGTAGGTTCGCAACTCGTCGAGACTCTCGATTCGGCCGCCAGTGGTCCCGCTGCTCGATTCATCACGATTCATGATGAAAGATGTTCCATTGGCATCGATTGTATCAGCAATTGGCCGGCCCTAGGCTGAGCTCGTGTTCAATCGAGCGGTCAACATCACAGCGTCGCGCCTGGGCGTGCTCGCACTCGTCTTCAGCGCGACGGCGTGCAGCGCCTCGGAGCGTAAAACCGACACGCCTGTCGTCTCAAATCCTCAGGCGCATCTCGTCGCCTTCTTGCCAATGCAGGAGGGCTACGGACCGACAGACCATGATGCGTACGAGACGACGATCGCACCGATCGCTGCAGATCACGGCATGGGCCGGGTCGCGGCGTATTCGGTCAGCAAGTATCTCAAGGGTGCGGGACCCACCAAGGCATCCACAGTCGGCGTATGGGCGCTGGCCTCGCCGCAGTCCATGGGCGCAGTCATGTCCGACTCGCGGTACCAGGCCAACATGGAGCACCGCGACCGAATCCACGACATGCCACAAGCGGCGATGTACATGACGACGGAGGAGTTTTCGGGGGAGGCACCCGCGGCCGACGAGGTCGTGCTCGTGGGCATGCTGACGATGAACGAAGGTTACGACTTTGACGACCACCACGCGTACGAGGTCTCGATCTCGGAGATCACTGAGCGTCACGGCATGCGGTTGTTCAAGGAGTACCGGGTAATCGACGCACTCAGTCCTGGGGCGCCACAAGTGGCCGCGATTAACTTCTGGGCACTCAGTAGTACCGAGGCACTCGGAGCAGTGATGCGGGACCCGCAGTACGCGACGCACATCGAGTACCGCGACCAGATCCACGACATGGAAACGACGACCATGTACTTCGTTGCACCGCGGGAGCCGGGCGCGTGAACCGTCTCAAGTCTCTCTTCATTGGCGCGTACCCGATGCTTGCGATGGGCATCGTCGGCTACGCGGGCTGGATGTTTACCCGGACTGGCGAGGTGGTCTGGGCCGCCCCGCTGCTGGGCGTCCTGCCGTTCCTCGCGTTTCTTTCTCGGATCATGCTCCTGAGTGACGTCGCTCGGACCAGCGCGACCTTTGTCGGCTTCAACGTGGTCGCGTGGCTCGGTGTCGGCTGGGCAGCAGTCGCAACGCAACTCGGAAGCACTGCGTCACCGACGCTCGCGCTTGGTTCTGCCCTCGCGGCAGCCGTCGGATTTTCGCTGTACAGCGTGTGGTACTCGCGTCTCGGGCGGGAAACGTCGCAGCTTAGGGTCGGTTTGCCGTTGCCCACGTTTCAGTTACGCACCGCCGATGGCGTACGGTGGGACAGTGCGTCGTTGGCGGGGCGGCCCGCGCTGGTGTTCTTCTTTCGCGGCAACTGGTGCCCGCTGTGCATGGCTCAGATCAAAGAGGTCGCGGCGTGCTACCGCGACATCGCAGCCACAGGCACCCGAGTGCTCTTTGTGAGCCCGCAACCGCAGGAGAAAACGGCCGCGCTATCGAAGCGTTTCGATGCACCGATGGAGTTTCTTGTGGACAAGGGAAACGTTGCAGCCCGCGCACTCGGGATCGAGATGAAGAACGGGTTGCCCGCGGGGCTCGGAATGCTCGGCTACGACACGAGCACGGTCTACCCGACGGTGCTCGTCGTTGATGCTGCGGGCGTGGTGCGGTGGCTCGACGAGACGGACAACTACCGGGTGCGCCCCGAGCCGTCGACGTTTCTGCCAATCCTACGCCGACTTCCCGATGTGTCGGCGGTGGGTTAGCCGCGTCACGAGCGGCGGCTGTTGGGCAGCTGCGCATTGCGCTAGTTGGCTGCAATGCGTAGCGACGTGCATCTCGGGATATTAGTGCGAACTTCCTAGACAGATCGTACTCTTGCCCCCGGTGAGTGACCGCGACGAGCCCGCGACAAACTACTCAAGTGAGTCCTGGCTCGACAACGAATCGAGCAGCGAGATGGCGGTGTTGTTGCGGGCCGTTGCCGCGGCCCCGTCGGTCCCCTTTGCCGATGACGACGACCTCGCGGGAACGACGATCGGCTCGTTTCGACTGGGTGCGATCCTCGGCAGTGGCGGCATGGGGGTCGTGTACGCCGCGGTCGACACGGAGTTGGAGAGACCCGTAGCGCTGAAGCTCCATCGCACGGGGCTCAAGCGTGACTTTGCCGCGCGGACCCGACTCGAGGCTCGGGCAATGGCCCGCGTGTCACATCCCAACGTTGTTCAGATCTTCGACGTCGGAACCTGGGAGGGGCGGGTTTACATCGCCATGGAGCTGGTAGACGGCGAGACGCTGGCGACCTGGCTGCGCAAGCAACCTCGCTCGTGGCGAGATGTCGTCACGGTCTTCATGCAGGCAGGCCAGGGACTAGCGGCTGCGCACGGGCTTGGCATCGTCCATCGCGACTTCAAACCACAAAACGTGCTGCTTGGGGATGACGGTCGCGCGAGAGTGGCCGACTTTGGCTTGGCCCGCGACCTGACGACCGACCTGGACGACGGCAGCATGAGTGAACCGCCGCTGTCGGACTCGCACTTGACCCGTACCGGCACGATCATGGGCACGCCCGCGTACATGTCGCCGGAGCAACTCGAGGGTGCACCGTCTGACGCACGCTCGGACCAGTTCAGCTTTTGCGTGTCGCTTTTCTCGGCGCTCTACGGTGTGCGACCGTTCTCGGGAAGACGCGCTGAGCAGCTGCTGTTGGATATCAGTCAAGGAAAAGTCGCAAAAGCATCGAGCCACCCCCCGGTGCCAAAATGGTTGCGGGCGCTCGTCCTCCGTGGTCTGCGATATGACCCGGCCGAGCGCCACCCCGACATGGCGGCGCTGGTGGCAGCCATGCAGCAGCCACCACACAAGCCCCGATGGCTGGCAGGGATCGCCCTTGTGGGCGTAGGCGCAGCCGCTACGTACGCAGGAACACGCCCAGTCCAAGCCGCGTGCCTGGATGCGACAGCGCGAACACTGGAAGTGTGGGACGACGACGCTCGGTCTCACTTGACCGATGTATTCGCCGCAACGCAACTCCCTTCCGCGGAGAGAGTTTCGGTTCAGGTCGCAGAGAGCATTGATGCCTACCTCGACGACTGGCGCTCGGAACACGAACGCGTGTGCGACGCGAGAACTCAGCACGGCGAAACCGTCGAGCTCGATATGCGTTCGGCTTGTCTTGACACCCGACTCTCGGAGATCGCGCTCACGGTCAAGACGCTGGGCACGACCAGCGCACGAACTTTGTCGGCGTCGTCCTTGCTAGTGAACCATGTGCCACCGGTATCGCAGTGTCGCACCGATGGCGATCCCGACAACGCTGAGCTCAAGCCAGCCTTGGCGGCCGTTCGCGATGTCACGCGGGAAGTCCGAATACTCAGGTTTTCCGGCCAGCACCAACGCGCCCTCGACCAAGCCGAGGCATTGGAACTGGGCGAGCTGGCCCGGGCCGAGTCACCTGTAGTTATCGCCTTCATGCTTGAGCGCGGCATCGCGCGCAGCAACGCCAAACAAGCTGACGCCGCAAGAACCGACTTCGAGTACGTATTCGAGATTGCTGAACGACTGCGCCACGATCGTATCGCCGCTCGCGCAGCGACACAGCTTGCAACCCTGCACAGCGCAGATCCGGACGCCACGCGGCGTTGGGCAAGAACGGCTCTGGCTATCGGGAAACGGAGTGCTGGCAATGAGTTGGCCATGGCGATGGCCTACGACGACCTGTGCCACGCGGCTGTAGTTTCGGGCACCGACACCCAAGAGTGCCACGCCTGGCTCGACAAGGGCATCAGACTGGCAGAATCTGCGGGACCAGGCCCGCGGCCTGAATCCGTTGCGGAGGTTCTTCGGTCCCACGTTGGACTCGTCCACAAGCTCGAAGGCAATTATGGCCTCGCGATCTCGGCGGCCAAGAAGAACATCGCATACCGCCGCGCGGGATGGGGGTCAGACGATCTGACGCTGGGAGTCTCGTTGTTCAACCTAGGCAACGCGCAGGCTTCAGCCAGCCAGTATGCCGACTCTGAATCGAGTTGCCTTGAATCCGCGCGAATCGCCGAGGTCTTTGGCGACATCGCCTACGAGAATCTCGCCAATGCGTGGGTTTGCGTTGGCGTCGCCAGAAAATTCACCGGCCGGTCCAAAGCAGCTGCGGCGGCATTCGATAAGGCTCTGGCGGCTCTGGACCTCGCCGGGGCGAGCGAGCGAGTTGAACGGCGAAGGTTCGGGATCTACGACAGCCTTGCGGAGGTCGCGGTCCAACTCGAAGACTACGACAAGGCAGAGGACTATCTGGTCCGGTCGATGGCGGCGAGCTCAACGAGCGACTACGCCGCTCACAACAACGAGGCCGACCATCTGTATATCGCGGGGAATATCGCGCGTGGTCGTCACGATTACGAGCGCCAGTACGAAATCTTTCAGCAGCGCCTCGTACTCCTCCACGAAGCTCAACCCGCACGACAGATTTCTATCGCGATGGCGACCATGGACGCTGTTCGAGCGCTGGTCGATCTCAATCGTATTGACGAGGCTACTAAGCTGCTCGACACGATCACAAACACGATGCGGGCTTTCAAAGAGTCGGCCAAGGGCGAGACCCAAGCGTTCTGGGATCAAGCATCAGAGGCGCGGGAGGTCTCGGCCCGCATGTCGGGCGAGTCGCCGTAGACGTGAGCGCCGCCCACCTGTGCCTAGGGCGCTGACCGGCTGTCAGAATCGACGTAAAATTCGACGACTTTTCGCAGCTGGGCGAGTCGGCCACGCTTTGCTAGCCTCGGGCTCCGGCCACGGATAACCCATGCGCAGTACAACCTTGAAAACAGCAGCGTTGATGTTGGCGTTGCTCGGTGCGCCTAGCCCTGCGCAGGGTGATCCCAAGCCCCCCGCTGCGACGGCCGACGCGACCGAAGTGGTCGAGGATCCCATCGATGCGCTGATGGCTCGTCTCGCCGCGATGCCCGGCCTGTACGCGCGCTTTACCGAGAGCAAGACGATTGGGCTACTGGCGATCCCACTCATCAATCATGGGATCGTGCGCTACCAGCCGCCCGGCCGGCTGCTTCGCACCATCGAAAAGCCTCATCCCAGCCAAGTCCTGCTCATCAAGGACGCGATCTGGCTCAGTGAGGGTACGGCGAAGCCGGAGCGGATCGACTTGGGCGCGCACCCGGCCGTGCAGTCTTTCGTTGGTAGTTTTCGGTCGCTGCTTGCGGGCGACCGCAAGACACTCGACGAGCATTTCGAGCTTTCGTTGCGCAGCGGTGAAGGCGAGCACTGGACCCTTGAGTTGCGACCGCGGTCCGAGGCGATGGCCAAAATCGTGACCTCGATGACGGTGAGCGGCAATGGCGAGATCGTCGAACGACTCGTCATCGAAGAAGCGACCGGCGATGTCTCTGACACTCGTTTCGTCGATGTCGACCCACATCGCCGCTACGCCGAGGACGAAGCGGCCCGGCTCTTCCTGCCTCCGGTATGAACCGCGCCGCCGCCGAAGCGCATACGCCTCGGGCGCGCTTCATTGCGCTCACAGTCGTGGCGATCATGCTCGGTCTCGGCGCCTGGGCGGCCCTAAACCTGCGGGTGGTCACCGATATTCGGCACTTTCTTCCGACCGAGGCCGACCGGCAACTCTCCGACGTCTCGGGTGCACTCGCTGCGTCCTCGCTCACGCGGACGTCCGTGATGGTGGTCGAAGGGCCGCAGGCTGTACCCGCCGCGATCGAGTTGTCAGCGCGACTTCGGGTGCACCCGGAGGTCGAGTGGGTACGCAACGGAATCGACGCAGAGCTCGAGACAACGCTCCGCACGCTGTACTTGCCGCGGCGGGCCTACCTGTCCCGAGTCGATGGTGAGGAATCCGCGCTGCAGCAGTCGGCCGCCAACCTCAAGCGCACCTTGGGCGGACCCAAGGGACCGCTGCTTCGCGCGCTGGCTCCCTCGGATCCGCTCATGCTGTTCACGCAGTTCCTCACGCGGCTGCGTGAGGGGGGCGGAGGCCAGCTCGAGACACGCGACGGGCAGTTCGTGATCTCGGGCGGCGAAGCGGCGGTGCTGTTCGTTCGGACAAAGAGCTCGGCCTTCAACTCGGAACCTCAAGCACGCTTCCAGGCCGACTTGGCGGCGATGATGGTCGAGATTCGCGGCACCGTGGCCGCCGAAGCGAGGCTGAGCCAAAGCGGCCTCGCACGGTTCGCAATTGCAATCGAGCGCAATACCCGGGCCGACGTCACTCGCGTCTCGATCGTGTCGACCGTGAGCATCTTGGTGATGTTTCTGCTGCTCTTCGGACAGCTGCGCGCGATCGTAATCACCTTTGCCCCGGTCGTGCTCGGAGTCGGTGGCGGCGTACTGGCGTGCACGCTGTTCATCGATGAGGTTCACGGGCTCACGCTCGCCTTCGGCTCGGCGTTGCTCGGGGTCGGGGTCGACTACGCGGTCCATCTGATGTTCCACCTCGGTCATCCTGGGACACGCACGCCACAGCAGGTGGTCGCGTGGGCACGGCCGGGACTGATCCTCGGCGCAGCGACAACGGTAGTCGGACTGAGTGGTTTGGCCCTCACTACGTTCCCGGGGATGCGCGAACTGGCGCTGTTCGGCGCTGTGGGAATCGCGGGTAGCCTTGCCGTGACGCTGCTCGTCGTTCCGGTGTTCGCCACCGCCCTCCCGCCGCGGCGTCTACGAACCCAGCTCATTGCGCTGAGCGAGCGAATCTTGGACCGCGTCGAACGTTGGGGTTCGCGGGCGTGGGTGTTCTTTGTCGCCGTGGTGCTCGTGGGCGCAGCTGGACTCATCCCGCTACAGTGGTCCGACGGCTTGCGAGCGCTTTACGAGGTCGATCCTGTGGTGATGGCCGAGGACGCACGAGTCCGGGAACTCACCGGGGCGGTCGATAAGTCTCGGGCCGTGTTGGCCAACGGCAAGGATCTGCAGGAGGCTTTGGCGCGCAACGATGAAGTCTACGGCGCACTGCAGCGTAGCCACCGCCTGGGGGAGTTGGCGGGCTACCGTTCGGTGCACCCGTGGTTGCCGGCGGTTGCTTGGCAGCGCGAGAACCTCGACCGAATGCGCGCGCCCGAGTTCGCAGGAGCATTCGACCGTGCGTTTGCCAAAGAAGGGTTTCGGTCGGGAGTGTTCGGCGCGTTCTTTGACGAGCTAACCGAGCCGAGCGCTGAGCCGCTGGTGCTCGAGGATCTTGAGGCGAGCACGCTGTGGCCGATCGTCAGCCCCTTCATCGTGCGGCTGCCCGATCG
>JAESSZ010000955.1 GCA_016763875.1 Nannocystaceae bacterium | reverse complement strand
GGGGCGGGTGGGCGTTGTGGCCCATTCGATGGGGGGACGCGTCGCGCTACGGGCCCATGCGATGGCGCCCGATCGTGTGGGGCCGCTGGCGCTGATCGACACGCCAGCGGGCGAGCTGCAGTCTCGACGCTCGCCGCTCGCGCCCTTCATGAAGGCGCTGCTCCGGGCCCCTGAGCGCGCACCAGACCCCGCGCTGTTGTTGGCGCCGATGGACACGATCATGATCAGCCGGCCGCTGCTGTCGTGGTTGACTGCCCAGATTGTCGAGCATCCCGACGGCGGCTACGGTTGGACCTTCGACCGGCACGCGATGGCGCAGTGGCGCTGGACCACGATGGGCGAGGACCTTTGGGCGGCGGTTGAGGCACTCGGGCCCCAGCAGCTCACGGTCGTCGCGCCGCAACGCTCGGTGTACGTGCGTCGTGAGGACCGCGAACGCTACGCCAGTTACGGCGTCGTGGTGGCCGTCGAGCCGAAGGGCACGCACGACATGCACAAGGCAATGCCCGCGGACAAGTTGGCGATGCTCCTCGGTGCGGTCGGGCTTTAGGCTTTCGCCGCAGTCTCACTCATGCGAGCCGCCAACTTCTCCATGAGTCGCCATACGTCGGTACCCATCGTGGTGGTGGGTTCGGAGCCCACTGTCTTCGCCCGCCGGACGGCGGACCGGACCGTTTCAACCGAGTATCGCTCGGGTTTTAGTCCGGTCTTGTTATAGCTCCCGAGTACCGCTCGAATGTGGTCGCTCACTGCATCGCAACTGGCGTAGCTGGCTCTGGGATCTGCGTGGTGCAGCAGGAGCCATAGCTCGAAGCATGGGTTGCTGAGCGCGACGGTCGCTTGGATGGTCTTAGCGCGGCGCAATGCGGCCGTCGTTGCCTTGAGGTGGGTCCCCGTGAAGTGGTGATCGACATCGAGAAATACCCAGAGTTCGTCATCGCTCTCAAGGTCGAACTCGCTGCGGAAGTCACGGAGGCGCTTCACTACATCCGTGGGCGAAGACCGGCAGTCTTCCGTGGGCAGGACTTTCACTTGCACGCCACGAATGCGAAGACAGCCGAAGTACTGTTTGACGGCGTACTTGTCTTCGGACGCGATCACGTAGAGACGACAGTCGCGATGGCCGACGTTCTGACGGTCAACCGGCCTTTTTCGCCGCGGCATCTGGGCCCTGCACTTCGGTTGGGCGGTTGAGCAGCTTGAACTCGTCAAAATGGGGAACCGCGCCGAAACGGCCCGCGAGGTAGCTGCGGGCGAGCCGACGGTCCTTGCGTACTTTGAACTCAGACAACGACGAAAGGACTGATGCGAGATCCGGGTGCGTCTTTTCGACAAACCAGATCTCATCCCGCCGGAGGAGTTCTTGGGTCAGGAGTGTCGTCTCATGTGCTGTCACCACCAACTGGCTACCAGTCGTTCGACAGTGGGAAAGGAACAACTCCAAAAACCGTCGTGCAAGCAACGGATGTAGGCTCCGGTCCAACTCGTCGATGATGTACAGCGTCTTGCCAGCTGAGCTCAAGGCTGGCGCAAGGTGAGCCAGCCGCTGTGTTCCGTCCGACTCCTCGCTGAAGTCCAACTCGCGTATCGTACCGCTGGAAGTCTCGTGACCGCACGAGAGCGTGGTGAGCGTGTTTTTCCCTTCCCCGAACTCAAGGTACGCGCCGTGGGGCAATGGGATGCCAGTGCCTCCATCCCTGGCTAGACGGTCGGTCGTGTCGTCGCTGTCGACGAACTCGGTCTTCGTTTCGAGGTCGCATACGCCCGTGTCGGCGGCGCGGAGTACCTTGACGATGTGTTCCTTGAATGTCGTATCCTGGGCAATACGGCCAGCCAGGTTGATGAAGCTGGCACCCGCAGAGATCACGACGATAGACTCAAGGAACTGCGTCGCCTCCTGAAACGACTCTGGGAGTTGATCACGGTCAACGTTCCGGAGGGCTGAGTGAAGCAGCAGTTCGTTGGTTTTAGGGCCGAGAGCCTTGAGCGCGAGCATTTTTTCCGCGGCGGGCCCAGTCGTAAGCTCATCGCCCAGCGTCAGTTCCTGGGTGCTCGTGCGCTCGAACAGCACCTTGTCCGGCGAGTCATCGGGGGTGACCTCGACCAACCACTCGGACAGAATCGTGTCTTGTGTGGCTTCGAATCCGTATTCAAGCAACCTGTGCGCGGTTGTGAAACGAACACTGCACTCCGTTGCGGGAATCTCACCGGCGAACGAAAACGGTTGGACGCCATCGAACCCGTCGAGCACGGACTGTCGCAGGAAATCTAGCCCTCGGAGCAGGTTTGACTTCCCTGCTGCGTTTGGTCCGTAGACCATGGCGAGGGGGAGGACGTCGCCATCGTGACCCACTGGGAGTGGGCTCAGGTGCTCGGCAAGGTTCTTCTTCTCGGCGGGATCGGCCACCATCGTGAGCGTTTGCTCATGCAGAAACGAGCGAAAGCCGGAGAGAGAGAATGAGACGAACATGAGAGTTTTTCTCTTGCTCAGTCAGCATAGACCAATAATACCGACCGGACGACGTCATTCGTGGGCCACCGCGAGATTTTTTCTCGCGGATCTGGCCGCCCGCGGACCGCCGCTCGCCCTACTTCGTGCCCACGATCACGGCGGCGTACTGGTCCGGAAAGTCGCCCGACAGACCTTCGATGTCCGGCAGCACGTCGCACGACGAGAACCCTGCCAGCCGCATGACCTCGTGCCAGTTCTCTGGCGCGAGGTAGCAGTGCATCGGTCGGTAGTCGGCCTTCATTGGTGCCGAGCGGTGATAGATCGACAGATTCAAGGTCAGCTCGCGGGGGGCCATCTCGTACTGATTCACCCGAATCCGCTCCGCGAAGACCACATGGCCACCGGGTCGTAGCGCGCCGTGGCACCCCTTGAGGAACGCGACGATGTCTTTGGCGACATGCGCGGCATTCACTGCGTAGACCACGTCGACACTCGCGTCTGGAATCTTCTGTTCCACGAACGCCTTGTTGAGGTCGAAGAACTTCCAGCCCCAGTTGACTCCCGGGTACTTCTTGCCGAACTCGTGTTTCGAGGCGAGCACGAAGCGCATCGAGATGTCCGTGAAGATGTACTGCTCGATCTTGTCGAGTTTGTCCTCGGCCTCGAGCAGGGAGAAGAGGTGGCGCGCCCCGTTGCCGGTGCCCCCGCCGATCTCGAGGATCGACCCTTTTTCGATGAGCCCGTCGATGACGCGGGCACCCATCGCGCCATGCAGATCCTGGAGCGGGTCGACGTTGGTCGCCCGGTGCCACAACTCGGCGAAATCGCTCATGCGGCCCGACAGCAGTTTGTCCATGTAGTCGGGGTCGTCCTTGAGCGACTTGACGAAGCTGTCGCGCCCAAAATCAATGAAGTCGGTCGCCGCCGTGTAGTCCTCGCCGATCGCAGCGATTGCGTCCCGGACCTCCGCCAACTCTGCGGTGGGGTCTTCGGGCTCGGTCACATGCTGGTAGCTCGCCTGCAACGGCGGCCCCTCGACCTTGACGGTTCCCACGCGCTCGCCCAATCGTCGCAGCGCGTCCCGAAGCGTGATCGAAGCGGAGTCGACGAAGCCGAGCTCGGCGGGAAGTTGCTCGGCGGTCTTGGGGGTCGCCAACAGCTTCGACAGCCCCAAATCGCGGTACAGGCCGGACAGCTGGAGATCGCAGTAGCGGTTGATCAGCCGCGTCGCTTCACGCACGTCGGCGGTGAACAGCGTGTCCCGGCACCAACCGGTGAAATCGGCGCGCAGTTTCTCGGAGACGGACATCGGAGCCGACCTTGCCTGGTTGCGAATGCCGTGGCAAGCCGCGCCGGTCAGCGTCCGTCCAGGGCCGTGCACCAGGCGATCGCGGCGAGCCAGTCTCGCGTCGCCCGCGGCAACGCCAGTCTGACCCGCACGCCGTGTCAGCCGGTCGGAGGCAGGCCGGGCACAGCCAACTCGATGCTGTGCAGCGCGCCCTGGGCGGTGATGTACAGCGTGCGCAGATCGTCGCCGCCGAACGTGCAGTTGGCGGGGCGGGCGGGCACGGCGAT
>JAESSZ010000098.1 GCA_016763875.1 Nannocystaceae bacterium | reverse complement strand
GCGCGCAGTGCGGCAAGATCGCCCGCCTCCAGCACGTCCGATAGACCGTCGAGGTCAACCGAGCGCTTGGGGTCTAGCCCCTTGCCCACGACCACCGCAGGCTCGGTCCCGCCCGCCTCTGCATTCACATTGACGGCGGCGACCATCGAATACGCGAACGGCGAGGCAGCGGTTACACGTGGGTCGTTGAGCCAGCGGTCTGAGACTTCCTCGTACTCAAAAAAATCGAGCCCGTACTTCGTCACCAAGACGTGACCATTGAGACGCGTCATCGCGCGGGTAATCTCGACCGAGAACCCGGCGGTCACCGACAACGCCGTCATCAAACTCGCGCACGACAACGCGATGCCAACCACAGAGACTGCCATCGCGGGCATCAGCAGCCGAAGACACACGCCCGCCAGCGTGGCCATGCCCCCGGCCCCGATCACCGCCACGACAAGCAGGCTGTGGACGCCGGCCAGCAGCAGGGCGCCCCCGACCACGACACACAACACGCCCCCAGTCAGCAATCGCCGTACACCAGAGCCGACCGGCTCATCGCGTAACACCAGGCGCGCCGCGACCATGCGGATCCATGGCCATCGGGAGGCACTGCCAGCGACTCCCGTCGTGCTGTTTGGCCCCGATGGCTCCCCCCCCGTGCTCGCGGACCAGCTCATCGATTCAAGCCCCGCTTACTCGTAGCGCAGACCGTCAACGGGTCGAAGCTTCGCGGCACGCAGCGCCGGAGGAATGGTCGCAACAAAGCTGATCGCCATGGTCAGCACGAGCACTGCACCAACTTGTACGAGTGTGATCTCCACCGGCAACCGCTCGATGAAGTAGACCTCGGGATCCAGCGTGTAGCCATACAACTCGACCACCCAACACAACAGCAGCCCGAAGCACAGCCCGGCCGCGCTGCCCACCGCGCCAATCGTCATCCCAGTGAACTGGAAAATGCGTGCCACTGCGGCTTCGGTGGCCCCCATCGACATCATGATCGCGATCTCAGGCGTGCGGCGCACCACCATGGTCCACAGGGCGGCCAACACATTGAACCCCGCCACGGCGCTCACGAGACTGAGAATGATCGTGAGGATCGCCTTCTGGGTCCGGATCGACTGAAAGAGATTCGCGTTGAGTTTTTGCCACTCGAGAATCGAGTACTCATCGTCGCCGATCGTCTGCCGCAACTCCGACTCGATCTCGGGCGCCTCATAGGGGTCGGCCAGCCGCAGGTCGATGCCCGACACGCTGTCCTTGCCGCGGTACTTGAAGAACTGCAGCTCTTTGATGTGCACGTACACCAGCCGCGTGTCGTACTCCTGAAACCCGGCGCGAAAGATGCCCGCGATCCGGTAGTAGCGAAACTCAGGCGCCTCGCTGTGATCGAACGTTGCGCCCGGGTCGACAAGCATCACCAGGTCGTCCTCCGACAGCGAGAGTTCACGCGCCAAGGTGACGCCGATGAACATTGTGGGCAACGTGTCCGGGTCGAGCGCGACCTCCGTGGTCCCCTCCTCGTCCGGCCAGTCGTCGTCGTCGAAGACGTCGCTCACCCGAGTACGGCTGTACTTGAGGCTATCGGGCTGGCTGCGGTAGTCGGCCAGGGCGGGCGCAAACCAGTCCGGGCCGCGGGGATCCGGCGTATCAGCAATCACTGCGGGTAGCCGTTTGGCCTCCCTGTCGCGAATCGGCTGCAGAACAAGATCCGAGGTGAGATCGGAAACCAGGGCAGTGTGCTCTGGGCCCGCGTGGCGCAGATGATCACTGAGGTCGATAACCTGGTCAGCGCTGGTCGGCTCGATGCCCTTGACCAACACGCTGGCGCGCCGGACATCCCCCGCCCGATCGCGGGTGGGATCGTAGGGCGCGAGCGCCATCGCGTAGTAGACAAACGGGCTCGCCCCCACGACACCGTCCAGTGTGCGCAGGTGCGTCTCGAACCGCCGATACTCGGTGATTCCAAATGCGCGCGTGACGTTGATGTGCGCGTACACGCCCAGGACACGACGCTCGAACTCATGCTGGAAGCCCGTCGCAACCGACTGCACGACGATCAGCGCGGCGACACCGATGGCGATCCCAACGATGGAGAGCGTGGCAAATACGGCAAAGCGGCGCACGAGCACGAGCACAAGCGCCGCCCCGAAACTCAATGCGACCACGATCCCCAGCGGCGCCATACGAGCGCCGAGGTACAGCGCCACTACCGCGGCGGCGGCGATCCCCAACATGAGGAAAATCGGCCACACAGGCGCTCGCACACGCGCGCCTGGACGACGCAAGATCCGGCGCCCGGCGCGTTGCACGTAGCCCGAGAAGCCCGTGATCGCCCACCACAGCGCTAGCGCTGCGAACGCGACCTGTCCCGTGAGCGCGACCCATGCCACCCACGGTGGCCCATCATCGACCACCACGACGACGACGCTCGGCCACGACAGTACCCACAGAACAAGGAGCACCCAGTGCTCTCGCGGCTCCAGCCACGATTTAGCACCCGTTGGTGGGGCGGCCCGAACCGGAGCACGGGAAGACTGGGATCCAGGCTTCAACTTCGGGTCTCGGCGGACGATGAAGGTACCAGTGCAGTAAGGGCCGAGCAATCCGCCCGCCACCACCGCCCCTGAGTCCGCACCACAAAAGGCCACCCCGAATGTCTGCCGCAGTCGCCGAAGACCTCCGTCACCTCGCCGAGGAGCTCGCCGCAAATGAGCTCCCCGCGGGCCTGTCACCCAGCCGCTGCGCGGCGCCTCCGGTCCCAGTTTCCTGTGGAGCGCGAGACACCGCGGCCTCGTGCTTGGAGCCCGTGGCGACAAAACCTCGACTCGTAAGCCAGGGAGCGCAGCCGGCACCGCGGCCGCCGCGATGTCCCGATGTCACCGCCAAAGGCCGGGATGGGGGTCAGTATGCCGGGAATCTCCTATACGACATTTTGCTCTACCGAAGTCTGCGGGCGCGTCAGATGGACGGGACCGAGCCGTGCGCGGCTGACAAAACAACGCTCGTTCGGTTGGATGCGCAGCTCCGCCCCGCCAAAATCACGCGCCGCGACGACGGGCGGGCGCTCCGGCAGTTCTCGCGCTGGGAAACCGGTGCGGTGCCAGGGGTCGGGCTGACCGTCGTTGGGGGCCCGGCGACTCAAATCTTACCGGTTGAGACCGTCGACCTCAGCGCGGGTGGCATCTGCGTCGTGACCGAACTTACGCTGAGCGCGGGCGATGAGATCACCGTCCGCGTCGCGGGAAGCGGCGAAGACTCCGGTCGCATGATCGCCCTACAAGCCCGCGTCGCGTGGTCTCGAGGGCGCAAGGTCGGCTTGATGTTTGCCGGAGGCCCGGCGTGGGACTAAGAGCCGCAGCGGCGCTCGCCGCGGTGGTGTTCGCCGCAACGGCACCGCTGGCCGGCTGCGGTACTCGGGTTGCGATCGTCCTTCACGACGGCAGTGTCGCGGACGCCAAACTCAGCGCGGGCGTCAGTCCCAACAGTGTCGCGCGCACGAGGCGACGACGCAGCGTACCGGCCGACGGGGTGGTGATCGATGCGACGCTGTGGGACGGCGCCCTGATCGCCGCCGGCATCGAACGAGGCAGGACACGTGGCGATGACGAAGCGCTGTTGAGCGAACGACGCCAACGGTGGGTCTCGCACTACGTCGCGAAGAAAACCTCGTTCACCGTGGTGATCGAGTTGGGCAATCGCTCAGCGCTGCCGGCCGACGATGCGCTCACAACCGCCGAGGCCTGGCGCTTCACGCTCGAGCGCGGCGACGGCCAGCCACAAACCCCCGCGTCGGTGGAGCTCCAGGCTGTCGACCGATTTCCAACGCAAGCGGGCGGCAATCACGTAAGGCTCGGCTTCGCGGTCATCTTCAAGGGGGATGCCTGGACCCCGTCAGGCGAGGCCCAAAGACTCCGCCTCCGGGTCCAGTCTGATGCGCCGCACCCAGGACTCAAGCGCCGGGAACTCGGCATGATCGTCGCCAAGCGCGGCGCACAACTCTCGTGGTGGGTCGCCCACCCCAGTTGACCTGCGCGGCGCCCCAAGCCACCCAGCGACGGGTATAGTCCCGTCATGGTGGTATTTCGTTGGCTGGTGCTGTGCGCGGTTGTTGGCTGTGGCCCGAGCGTTAGCGGAGGGAGCGGCGAGTCAACCGGGAACGAGGCGACAGGTACGAGTGCGAGCCTCAGCCCCACGGGTCCTTCCGGTGAGTCGCTTGGCGAGGACCCAACGACCGAGAACACCGCGGTCGACTCGACGGGTTCGGCGACAGGCCAGGTCTGCGAGCCCGGCGAGACGCGTTGCTCAAGCGATGAATCGTTAGGCGTTTGCGCCCCCGACGGTATGTCGTGGAACGACGAGCCTTGCGGCGTGGATGCCACCTGTGTCCCCTGCGACGAGCAAGACGGGTGTACGGCCGACCGGTGTGTGGGCCCTTGCGACGATCCCACGACCTCACTCGGATGCGACTTCGTGATCGCCCGCCTGCTCAGTGCGCGCGAGGAGTTCGAAGATGCGGTCGTGCTCACCGCGCCCGCACCGACCCGCGCAGCGACAGTGCAGTTGTTTCGTATTGCGGAGGGGTCGACAGACGAGACCCTGATCCAGGAGACCACGCTGGCAGGTGGCGAGTTCGTCCGTTGGGCGTTGCAAGATGACGTCGGTCCCGCCGCGTCTTGGTACCGCACTGGCAGCACGTACCGCGTGCGAAGCGACGTCCCGATTGCCGCCTACCACCACGCGCCCGGTCGCACCGCGACGTCGAACGACTCGTCCCTGCTCCTACCGGTCGCAGCCTTGGGAACGAGATACGTCGTTTCCTCCTACGGCCCGCTGGGAGCGCAGGCACAAGACCTCGGGGTCCCGAGTTACTTCGAGATCATCGTCCTCAGTGACGACACCAACATCGAGTGGGTACCGCCGGTTCCGACCGCGGGGGACGGCGCCGCGTTCGCCGGGGCGACGGCCGGCGGCACCGGATCGATTGTCTCGGCCAGTGCAGGAGACGCGGTGCGGGTGGCAGCCAGCAACGTGGCGCTCGGGATTCCGATTGACGCGCGCGATCTTTCCGGCACCGTGATCTCCAGCGACAAGCCGATCTGGGTCGCCGGCGGCACGCGATGCGCACGTATTCCGGTGCGGACCGATCCCGTCGGAGGCTTCTGTGACACGATCCAAGAGGTCCTTGTCCCGGTCCAGTGGTGGGGTCATGAAACCGTGGCCGCCCCCCCTCCTTCGCGGGGGACAGAAAACCACTACTGGCGGGTGTATGCGGGCGCCGACGGCACCACCTCGTTCACCACTGAACCCGCGGTGCTCACTGCAGACAACTGCCCCTCCCCGGCGGATTTCTTGGACGGCGTGTGCACGCTTCCCGAGCTCGGCGCCTGGATCGAGATTCGTGTGGCCAACGGCGTTGGCTTTGTCGTGCGCGGCGTCGCTCCAGAGCACGACCGTTTCATGGTTGTGGGCTACCTCCAGAGTCGCCGAGCCGCCGGAGAGCCCGCAGAAGCCTCGACCGATATCGGGGACCCGGCGATGTACCAAATGGTCGACACAGCCGCGTTCGGCCGCAGCCACGTCGTCACCTCTGGCGTCGGATTCTCGAGCGACTGGATCCAGGTCGTGCGGCGGGTCGGCGGAGCGGCCGTTTTCGTCGGCCCGATCGCCATCAGCAGTTGGATGGATCTGGGAGAATTCGAGTATTCAGATGTTCCGCTGAACGCATCATCGGTGGGGGTGCAGTCGGAGGATCCGTTCGGATTGGTGCAGTTCGGTTATGCAGATCCGGCGCAGATCAGTCCTGAGTGTTCTGCGCGTTCTGGGTCCTGCGCGTCCAGCTACGCCCATTCTGCGGGTTGGTCGAGCCGCGGACGATGAAGGTTTAGACTCGCCGCACACACGTGCTTACCGAGACCCGAAAAAGACGGCGCTGCGAATCCTTGACATGCTTCCTAGGCGCAAGATACGCTCCGCCGTCCCCGGACCCCGGGAGCGTCATGCAGCGACGGTTCTTGAGCCTTTTTGGGTTTCTTACGTTTGGCCTGGCCCTCGTCTCGGGCGAGGCCCACGCTGGAAAATATGACCTCGATCTCACCCCACTGGGCGAGCAGACGGCCAACGGCATCCAACAGGATGACGCTGCGTTCAGAAGCCTCTCGTCACAGCTCGGGGTGATCATGGCACCGCAGCCTATGGACCCCGCTGATTCGCTGGGTTTGTCGGGCTTCGCGTTGTCAGTCGACATGTCAGTCAACACGATCGCGGAGGCCGAGCCCTATTGGGATCTCACCGCGGACGGTGCCAATACAGTCGCGCCGAGTCTCCAAGTCGTCGGCCGCAAAGGGCTATGGCCTGGCTTCGAGGTGGGTGGCGGCGCCACGCACATGTTCGACAGCCGTATGTGGGCGATGAGCGGCTACGGCAAGTTCGCTTTCCACGAGGGCTTTCATCACCTGCCGATCCCCTCGATCTCGGTGCGTGCGTCGTTCTCACGGCTCCTGGGCGCCAAAGACCTCAACATGACCACCGCGGCTCCGGCCGTGACGATCTCGCACGTGTTCGGGCTCGGCAAGACGTTCTCGTTGACCCCATACGCGGGCTACGAGGCGCTGCTGATCATCTCCCGCTCCACGGTATTGGACGCCACCCCGAACTGTGACGAGTTTGCCGACGCATACAACGAGATGGCTTGCGCCAACCTCAACGCCTCTGTGCCAAGCGAGTTCGTCTTCCAGAATGCGGGCACCATTGTTCGGCATCGTCCGTTCTTCGGGGCGCGCATGATTTTCAGCGTTATCCGGATCGGATTCGAGGCCATGTTCGTGCCCAAGGGCAGTACTGAGGGCGAGCTTGAGGGGATCGCTGTCAAAGACAATGCCGCGTTCCAACAGCAGTACACGTTCTCGCTGGGGCTCGACTTCTAATGATCATCGCGTGCCCGGAGTGCTCCCACCCCTTTGAGGTCCTCGACGGGCAGATCGCCGCACTTGTGCAGCTCGCCTGCCCGCACTGCACGTTCGCGATGATCCTCGACTTCGCCGCGGCGAATGACCCGAGCCTCGTCGAGGCCGGCATGAAAATGGCCAGCGGATTTCGTAGCGCGGTGGACTATCGGATGGCCGTGGCCGGTCCGACCACGCGACCGCACCTTGAGGTCGCGGCACCTGACGCCGAAGTCGAG